>NZ_JBFBCE010000133.1:0-17452 GCF_040689595.1 Streptosporangium sp. NPDC051023
CGAACAGCGCATCCCCTGTGATCAGGGGATGCGCTGTTCGCGTTTGTGGTGCGCCGCCAGGGACTCGAACCCCGGACCCGCTGATTAAGAGTCAGCTGCTCTAACCAACTGAGCTAGCGGCGCTTGACCTCGACAAGACTACCGGACCCAGGACCATGGTCTGTACATGAGAGGACATAGGCGGACTACGGCCTCGCGACGCGAACGCCCCCGGATCCGGGGCGCCCGCCACCGCTCCCTCGGGCGGGTCCCATGTACCGCTCCCCCGGCGGATTTCATGATTTTTCCGCTCCCCGGGCCAGACCACGCCCTTGATCGTGCCGTGGTCCGGCCCGATGCCGTTTAGGGCTTCCCGGCGGGGTAGCAGGAGCTCGCCCGAAGAATCAACCCAGAGGGAGACACACCATGCAGCCTGAGCTGTGGAGCTACCGAGCTGATGTCTATGACGTCAACAAGAGCCTCGACGTCGCGGGCTACCACGTGGAGGCCACCGACGGGAAGATCGGGTCTGTCGACGGGGCGACCTACGAGGTCGGCGAGAGCTACATCGTCGTCGACACCGGCCCCTGGATCTTCGGCAAGAAGGTCCTGCTTCCGGCGGGCACGGTGACCCAGATCGATCCGCAGGCGCGCAGGATCTACGTCTCGCGCACCAAGGACGAGATCAAGAGCGCTCCGGAGTTCGACGAGGCGAACTTCAAGGAGCGTGTCTACCGTGACACGGTCGGCGAGTACTACGGCCGCTTCCCCTTCGGAGGCGGTCCCGGCGCTTACTGACCTCGGTTCCTCGAAAAGGAAGGGCCCCGCTTCTGCGGGGCCCTTCCGCTGTGCGAACGCCGCACGGACACTGCACGGACGCTCAGGGCCAGGAGGGATCCCCCACGGGCTCGACGGGGCCGGAAAGCACATCAAGCCGTTCCAGGAGGGTCAGGAAGGTGAACGCGTACGGCGAGTCCCCCACGACGGCCGCGACGCGCTTCCAGTCGACCTGCTCGCGCAACGCCCTGACCTGGGGCAGCAGCGAGCTGTAGTCGCAGCTGTGCTCGGAGAACGGCAGCAGCCATGTGATGACCAGGTCGGTGGCCTCGAGGACGGGCACGATCACCGCGGACGCCTTCATCGGCTCCGCCCGCGCCAGCAGCTCGGGGGTGACGGGGTGGTCACAGATACTGAAGATCAGGTCCACCAGCCTGCCCTCGTCGTAGGCCTTGACCAGCCAGTCCTCCGGCGGCTTGACCGTCTCGAAGCCCAGGTCCCGCAGGGCCTCCAGGGCGGTCGGCACATCCTCACGGGGGAGGACGAAGTCCACATCGTGCAGCGAGGGCGCGGCCCCGCGCGCGTACGCGGCGCATCCCCCGGCGAGCGCAAACCTGACGCCCGCGTCCTTGAGCCCGCTGCTGGCCCGCTTCAGCGTTTCCAGGATCGCGTCGGTCACCTCATGACTGTGGCTTCCCATAATCCCCGGGTACCCCGCAGATCGCCGGGTAGGCATGGTGAACCCCGCCTTGGGTAAATGCCCCCTCATGATTCATCAGGAACGGGAACACAACGAAGAACCGGAGACCAGTGAGACACGTAAAGAACGCGTTGACCGGGAACTTGGTGAGCTTCTGCAGGGGCTGCGCGTCGCCGTCACCGGAGTACAGGTCCTGTTCGCGTTCCTGCTGACTCTGCCGTTCGCCGCGGGTTTCCATAAATTGGACACCGTCGGCCGCTGGCTTTTCTTCGTCGCACTGCTGAGCGCCGCCCTGGCCTCCGTCCTGTTCATCACTCCCGCCGCCCAGCACCGCCTGCTGTTCCGGACCCCGCTGAAGGAGAAGATGCTGCGCAGGGCCAACAAGCTGGGCATCGCCGGGGCGGTCGGGCTGGCGATCGCGATGACCAGCTCGGTGGCCCTGGTCGCGGAGACGGTCATCAACGCGTGGCCCGCCGCACTGTTCGGCGGTGCGATCGCCCTGGCCAGCGGGTGGTTGTGGATTCTTCAGCCAATTGTCGATCTGTACAGGATCAGAGATGTTAAGCCGTAAATCCTGAGGGCAGGGGCCGGTTATGGGTACCTTGCTTTGGATCATCGCAGTCGTTCTTGTCATCTCCGGGATCTACGTCATCCTGGCCCGCCGCGACCTTCTCTGGGGGATCGTGCTTATTGTTCTCGGCTTTCTCGTCGGCCCCGGGGGCGTGAGCATCTTCCATGTCTGATGCGGGCTGACCGCTCGCGCGAACGTCGGCGTCGAACACGACGTCCTGAATTCTCACCAGAAGCACCAGCGGGCCGGGTTCCCACCCGGCCCGCTTCTTCGTGCTCCACGCCCCGGCGCCTCGTTCGCGGAACTTACAGGCAGTAGACCCCGTACGCCCGGCCCAGCACCGGCAGCGCGACGTTGCGCACCCTGATGCCGCCCGGAGTCACGCCCTTCTCCGTTCCCGCGTGCGCGTGGCCGTGGATGACCAGGTCCGCACCCTCCGCGTCCGCCGCCTCCGCCAGCAGGTAGCTGCCGAGGAAGGGGTAGATCTCCAGCGGCTCCCCCGCGAGGGTGTCCTTGACCGGGGAGTAGTGCGACAGCACGATCCTGCGGTCGGCCTCGAGTTCCTTGAGCGCCACCCGCCAGCGCTCGGCGATCCGCTTCGTGTGCCCGACGAAGGCCTTGATCTCCGGCTCGCCGAAGTCGCTGGCGCACTTGCCCGCGTACCCCCCGCCGAAGCCCTTGCCGCCGACCACGCCCAGCCGTACCCCGTCGACGTCGATCACGGTCGCGTCGTCGTGCAGGACCCTGATCCCCACGTCGGTCAGCATGGCCGCGATCTCCGCGGGATGGTTGGAGTGGTGATCGTGGTTGCCGAGCACGGCGACCACCGGGACCGGCAGGTCACGGAACTCATCCGCGACCACCCTGGCCTCCTCCAGCGTGCCGTGCCGGGTGAGGTCCCCGGCGAGCAGCAGCACGTCGGCGTGCTCCTCGATACCGTTCAGACGCTCGCGGTAACGCCCTTTGAGGCTCTCGTCCAGGTGAACGTCTCCCACCGCCGCGATCCGCAGTTCCCTCACAATCGTTCCTCCTCCCCCGGGCCCCGAACGTCGATGACAGTGATCTCGTTACGGACCGTCAGCCCGGGAGCCGCCTCCCGGGCCACGTCGGCGATGAGCAGGCGACGCTCGTTGCCGGTCACCTGTCCGCGAAGGAAGAGCTGCTCGCCCCGGACGTCGACTCGGATGCCGAGCTCGTTGGTCCTCTCGTCCTCGGCCAGTGCGCGTTGCACCCGCGCGGCGACATATTGCGGAGCCTCCATCGTCGAACTCCTTTCATTGAGAAACCTCGCGTTCCCGGGAAACCCATGGTGAAACGCCGTCAAAAGACCTCCTGGGGGAAGAAAGGGCAGGTGGATGCTCCTCTCGACAGGGTGCCGGGCATGATCGGCACCCGCTCGGGTACGGGGGCTGCCTGAACCGGCGAAGGAGGAGACCATGAAGGGCAAGGTCGTAGTGGTGACCGGAGCCAGCGGTGGCGTCGGACGGGCGGTGGTTCAAGAGCTCGGCGCCCGTGGCGCCACCGTCGCGCTGATCGCCAGGGGCACGACCGGTCTCGGCTCGGCGGCGGTCGAGGTGGGTGCGGCGGGCGGAGCCGGGCTGGTCTACGAGGCCGACGTGGCCGACTACCGGCAGGTCAGGGATGCCGCAGAACGGATCGAGAAGGAGATAGGGCCGATCGATGTCTGGATCAATGTGGCCTTCTCCTCGGTTTTCGCCCCTTTCGCCGAGGTGACACCGGAGGAGTACGAGCGGACCACCCGGGTCACCTATCTCGGTTACGTCTGGGGGACGCGGGTCGCGCTCGACCTGATGCGCCCCCGCGGCCGGGGGGTGATCGTCCAGGCGGGGTCCGCGCTGGCCTACCGGGGCATCCCGTTGCAGGCGGCCTACTGCGGGGCCAAGCACGCGATCAAGGGGTTCACCGAGGCGGTCAGGACCGAGCTGCTCGGTGAAAAGAGCGGGGTCCAGATCACCATGGTTCAGCTTCCCGCGCTGAACACCCCGCAGTTCTCCTGGGTGCTGTCCAAGCTGGGCCGCCACCCACAGCCGGTGCCGCCGATCTACCAGCCGGAGGTCGCCGCGAGGGCGCTCGTCTTCGCCGCCGGGCATCCGGAGCGGCGCGAGTACTGGGTCGGGGCCTCAACGGCCATGACCGTCCTCGGGGAACGGCTGGCGCCCGGGCTGATCGACCGTTACCTCGCCCGCTCAGGGCGGGAGAGCCAGCAGACGAAGAGCCTGGCGCCCACCGGGGTTGCCAACCTGTGGGAGCCTGCCGACCAGGACGATGACTACGGGGCCCACGGCGCCTTCGACGATCGCGCCCACCCGCGCAGCGTGCAGGCCTGGCTCTCCCGGCACCGTGGCCTGCTCACCCTCGCCCTGGCCGGTGGGGCGGTCGCCGTGACGGCCGCGCGCCGGGCGAGGCGTTGAGCTGTCACGGGAGCAGCAGGCCCCAGTAGAGCGCCCACGGAACGAACACCGCGCCACCGGCGAGCAGCAGGCCGAGCCGTACCCGCTCTCCTCGCGGGACGGAGTCCCGAGTACGGCGCCAGGCCAGAGCGGCGCGGGCCATCGCGACGACCGAGGCGACCGCGAGGGCCTGCAGCGCCAGCCAGATCAGCGGGCGCCCGGCCAGCACGGGCCCGGGGGCGGCCAGCTTGCCGCCGGTCATCATCAGATAGACCAGGTAGGAGAACGAGCCGAGAACCGAGACGAGCCCTCCCGCGCTGAGCAGCCGCGCCGCCCTGGTCACCGGAGCCTGGGACCGGCCGCGAAGGCGTCGCACCAGCGCGACCACCGGGTAGGCGGTGAAGCCGACCAGCAACAGCGTCATCGCCGCGAGCTGCGACGGCGCCGACGCCCACCAGGCCGGAGGGTCGACCGGCACAGTCGAGGAGGCCTGAGTGGGAGCGGGCCCCGAGGACCGCGCCATCGGCGGCCTGCCCGTCGTGACGTCCCCGACCCAGGAACCGACCAGGTCGGCATAGCCGGGAGCGAGCTCGGGCAGCCGAGTGACACCGCCGTCGGGGGTCAGGTGGGCGGCATGGTCGGCGCCGGGGAAGAACCGGAAGACGTAGTGCCGGTTGCCGCCCTGCCGCAGCGCCCTGGCGAACACCGGCGGGCTCTCCTTGGGCGGGGTCAGCAGGTCGTGGACGCCCCAGATGGCGAGCACCGGCTGGCGTACCGAGGCCAGGGTCGGCGCGGGGTCGTAGTAGGGCTCAGGGAAGAGACCACCGTCGGCGACCGTCCGATAGAGGTTCAGCTCGGCCCTGTCGATCAGCGAGCCCGCCACTCCGGCCTTGCGCAGCCCGGCCGCGACGGCCCAGGTCTGCTGCCGCAACGGCGGCAGCCCGTTGGCTCCGACGAGCACGACGAAGGCGATGTCCTTCGAGCGCGAGGCCGCGAGCGGGGCGACCCAGCCTCCCTCGCTGAGCCCCCATATGCCGACCTTCGCCGGATCGACGCCCGGCTGGGCGCGGAGCGTGGCCACGGCGCCGAGCGCGTCATCGGCGAGCCGCGGGAAGGAGCGGCGGAAGAGCGAATAGCCCTCTGACCGCTTGTCGTAGACCAGCACGGACAGACCTCTGCGGGCGAACTCGACGGCCTCGCCCATCAGCTTCGTGCGGGGCACGCCCGTGCCCGCGCCGTGCACCAGGACCATGCCGGGGCGTCCGGTTCTCGCCGTGGCCTGGGCGAGGACGGTGCCGTGCATGACGAGGCCTCCGCCGCCCCGGAAGGTCACCTCGGTCGAGGTCAGGTCAGGTGGTACGGCGGGCTGCGGCACAGCGGCGGACCCGGCGACGGGCGGTGACACAGCGGTGGGCACAGCAGTGGACACGGCGGTGGACACGGCGGTGGACACGGCGGTGGACACGGCGGTGGACACGGCGGTGGACACGGCGGTGGACACGGCGGTGGCCGCGACCGCCGTGGCGGTGGGGGTTGCGAGCAGGCCGAGGGAGGCCGTCACGGCCAGGAGGATTCTTCTCATATGCCGAACATAGTCTGCAGAGATTTCTCGGCAAAGAGATGTCTGCAGATATCGTTCTGCAGGAGTAGGCTGCTCCTCATGAAGGATGACGAGCCGTCCATGCTCGACCCGGAGAGGCTCAAGGCACTGGCCCACCCCATGCGGCGGCTCATGCTGCGCCACCTCAGCGTGCACGGCCCCGCGACCTCGACCACACTCGGCGACCTGCTTGGCGCCAAGACGGGCACGACCAGTTACCACCTGCGCCAGCTCGAGAAGTACGGCTTCATCGAGGAGATCCCCGAACGCTCGACCGGCAGGGAGCGCTGGTGGCGCAGGACCCAGGGGCTCAGGGACATGCGACTACCGACCCCTGACCAGCTCGCCCCTGAGGACCGTTCCGTGCTCACCGAGTTCCACCGGCTCGGCCTGGACGAGGACCGCGAGCTGTTCGAGCGTTTCCCCTCCGCCTACCTGCGCGACCCCGAGTGGGCGAAGGCGTCGCGCGGCCTCGGCCGGATGACGAAGGCGGAGTTCGAGGAGTTCTTCGAGGCCTACATCGCGCTGCTGATGAAGTACAACCGTCGAGTGGAGGACGCGCCGCCGGACGCGCGTCCCATGTACATCCGGATGTTCGCGCTGCCCGCCGACGAGGAGTGACCGAAGGCCCCGGTCACCCGGAAACCGGCGACGCGGGTGCGCAACCCGAAGAAGTCGTCCTCGAAACGGCCCGCCGGGACCACGACCCAGTCGGCGCCACGAGAGCGCCATGAGAGAAGGCCTCGCCGGTGAGGTTCACAGCGTCACGGTCGCCTCGCAGCCTCTCACCGTCCGGCGCGCACATGAGAACCGGCACGCCGTGGACGTGCACGAGGGTGTCAGGCATGGTGCCCGCCCTCTTCGGAGACACGCAGGAAGCCGAGGATCGGCAGGCTCTGCTCCCGCAGGAGGTGCCCGGTTTCGGGCAGGAACCGGACCGTCGCGTGGGGCACGGTCCGCTCCAGCCTCCTGCGGGTCTCCTGGGAGTCCAGAAGGGCGTCCCGCCCTCCGACGATCACCAGCAACGGTGCCGCGGCCCGGCGCGAGCGCTCGCCCGCTGGTTCGGGACGCCCACTCCGGCTCTCGGGTGAGATCACTTACCGGTGGCTCTGTGGATGCCTCGGGCAGCGGACCGGTCGATCGCGGCCTTCACCACACCGAAGATCGCCCCCTGGATCGCCGCCGCGACCAGGATCTCGCCCCAGCCGTACTCGTCCGAGGTCGCCTGTGGCGCGTCCTCCTTGCCTGACACGAACTTCCACACCTGCTTGAAAACGGCCCCGGCGAGGGCGCCGCCGAGCATTCCGCTCACGGCGCTCGCCCCTCGGGATACGACCCTGCTCAACGTCCCGTTCTCCGTTCACACTCGATGAGAAGCGACACCTACCCGGCGCGCCCGGCCGTTAACAGGCCTGCCTCGGCCCGCGCGGGACGCGGGGCGAGCCCTGGCGGCAGAGCTCTTTCACGGGAGGACGGCCGGGCGTCACACGACCGGGGGGTCGTTGTAGTGGCGCTCCTCGTAGACGCGACGCTCGGTCACCGGCTCCTCGACCACGGTGGCGGTCGGCGCGATCGCCCTGCGGGCGATCCTGAGCCGGTAGATCGCGAACAGCAGCCACGCGAGACCGCCGAGCATCAGGATGATCCCGACGATGTTGATGTCGAATCCGGCGATGTCGAACTCCACCGCCCATGTGAGGATGGCGCCGATCATGATGAGAACGATGCCGCCTGCGATGGTCATGGGATTCCCTCCTTAGAGCCAACGCCTCATCACCTATCCCCCACGCGGATCTCAAACGTCGCCCTTGCGCGGCCTTCCCGGAACATGACGGTCCGGCCGTCGTCACAGACCCGACGGCCCGGGAAAAGCCGCCCGCCGCACGGTGTGCGGCGGGCTCAATACGGGCTCAGCACAGGCTCGGCATGGACCCAGCGGCACCGGGCGGCGGGCCGGGGTCCACCCCCTTGTGCCCGCCGTCCCGGCGGCGTCACTGTACGGCAGGCAGCACCGCGCCCTTGTAGGTGTCCTGGATGAACTTCTTCACCTCGGGCCCCTGGAGCAGCTCGGCGAGCTTCTTGACGCGGGGGTCGCCGACCTTGGCGGGCACGGTCACCAGGCCGTTGGCGTAGGGGTTGCCCTCCCCCTTCTCCAGAATCAGCGAGTCGGTCGCGGGCTGAAGCCCGGCCTCGAGCGCGTAGTTGCCATTGATGATCGCGGCGTCGACATCCTCAAGCGAGCGGGGCAGCTGGGCGGCCTCAAGAGGCTTGAACTGCAACTCCTTGGGGTTGCCCGCCACGTCGTGCTCGGTGGCCTTGACGCCGACCCCCTCCTTGAGGGTGATCACCCCGTTGTCGGCAAGAAGCTTGAGCGAACGGCCCAGGTTGCTCACGTCGTTCGGCAGCGCGACCTGGGCCCCCTTGGCCAGCTCGGAGATGTTCTTGATCTTCTTGGAGTAGAGGCCGAGCGGCTCGATGTGGACCGGCGCGACCCAGCTCAGCGTGATGTTCTTGCCCTTGGAGAACTCCTCCAGGTAGGGGATGTGCTGGAAGTAGTTGGCGTCCAGCTGTCCCTCGTCGAGCTGCACGTTGGGCTGGACGTAGTCGGTGAACTCGACGATCTCCAGGTTCAGCCCGGCCTTCGCGGCGAGGTTGTCCTTGACGAACTTCAGGATCTGCCCGTGGGGCACGGGGTTCACCCCGACCTTGAGCGGGGCGTCGGCCTTCGGCGTGCCCCCTTGCGGCGCGGCGGCGGGCGTTGCTGTGGCCGACGACCCGCCGCACGCGGTGAGGGTCCCGGCCAGGATCAGTCCGGCCACGACCCCGAGCAACTTACGCATGACTTCCCCCTATTTCCAGTATATTTAGTAGGAAATATGGCATAGAGGGAAGTCCGCCGACAACTCGATTGCCTGCCGACGGACCCCGGTCACTGGCCGACGAGCGCCACCATCTGCTTGATCTGCGCGGAGCGCGAGGCGTCGATCCGGCCCGCCAGGGCCTTCGCCTCGGCGTTCTCCCCGGCCATCGTCTCGACTTTGGCCATCTGGATGGCATCGTCCTGCTGGGCGATCAGTGTGTTGAGGAACCTCTTCTCGAACCCGTCAGCGGGTGCCTTCGCGAGCAGCTTGAACTGCAGTTCGGTCAGCCCGTGGCCTCCGTGACCGGCGTGCGCGCTCGCCGGGGCGGTCGCGGGCTTGTTCCAGCTCTTCAGCCAGGTGGCCATCGTGGACGCCTCCGCGTCCTGGGTCGTGGCGATCGCCGCGGCCAGTATCTTGACGTCCTGGCTGACCTGCCGGTCCTGCGCCAGTCGCGCCAGCCTGGCGCCCTGGGCGTTGTGCGTCACCATCATCTGCAGGAACATCACGTCGGCCGGGTTGAAGTTCTGACCCGCCGCGACCGGGGACGCCGCGCCGCTCGCGGCACCGGTTGACAGCTGGCCGCCGCCCTGCAGTTCACTGAGGCTGTGCGCCCCGCAGCCGGTGAGGAGGAAGGCGCCCAGGACGATCGGGACAGCGCGTTTCATCACGGGTACTCCTGTTGGGGGGTGCTCGGACCGGGGCGGCCGTGGCCGCCCCGGCCGGGCGGGATCAGGCAGGGGCTGACAGGGTCAGACACGCTGCCACAGCGAGGGGACGTTCGGCGGCTCCCAGCCCGGGAGCGCGGTGTGCGCCTGCAGGCATCGGTAGGTCGCCCCGCCGTAGGTCACCTGCGCGCCCGCGGTGTAGGCGGTTCCCGCGCTCCAGGTGCCGCCCGTCGGCGTCACGGTCGGCGTCGGCGTGGGGGTCGGCGTCGGCGTCGGCGTGGGGGTCGGCGTGGGCGTGGGGGTGACGGTCGGCGTCGGCGTCGGCGTGACAGTCGGGGTCGGCGTGGGCGTCACGGTCGGGGTCGGCGTGGGCGTCGGCGTGCTTCCGCCCCCGAAGTCCACGTCGGAACAGGTGTAGAAGGCCTCGTTGCTGCCCCACATGCGCTGCCAGATCGAGTAGACGAGCTGGCGCCCGGTCCGCTGCGGGAGGTTGATGGTCCAGTTGGTGAACGTGGTGGGGTTCTGGTGGGCGAACGTCGTGATGGGCTCCAGGTCCGACCACTTCAGCGGCTGGGTCGGGTCCCAGCTCTGCTTGGTGATGTAGAACTCGAAGTTGCCGTCCGCGTGGGGCGCCGTCGCGTGGTAGGTGATCTCCAGCGGCCCCGACGAGACCCGGGTCGCGGGCCAGTCGGCCCTGGCGAGGTCGAGCCCCCGATACTTGTCACGTCCGGCGCTGCAGAGCTTGCCGTCCGGGATGAGCGTGCGGTGGTTGCCGCCGGCGTCCAGGATGGAGACGCCGTTCCAGTCGTAGAAAGCCTGGGTGCCGCCGGCCGCGATGGCCGCCTTGCATGCCTCCGACTTGGGGGTTTCCGGCCCCTCCGTCTTGCAGACGTACGCGCGGCTCGGCGGGTTCGACATGCTTCCATGGGCGTCGGCCGCGGTCGACGGAAGCAGCGCGAGCAAGGTGCCCAGGGTCAGTGCGGCGGCACCGGTGGCCGCCTTATGTCGCAGGTGCACGTGGACTCCTCCTGAAAGGGGGGATGGAGGCATGACATGTCCAACGGCCGACGGATAGCACGTTATTAACAAGAAACCTTACTAAAAACTCCTTCGAAACGGCTATATCGAACGAGTATTCAGTCGACCACCAAGACGACCTTGCCCCACCCGTGGCGCGCCTCGATCTCGCGGTGGGCGTCCGCGGCCCGCTCAAGCGGGTAGGTCCTGCGAACGTGGAAGGTCAGCTCTCCCCTGGCGTAGAGGTCGGCCAGCTCGGCGAGCCGGGAGGCGAGGCGCACCCCCTGGACCACCTGGACGCCCAGTTCCTCCGCCTTGCCGTGCTCGACCAGCGTGACGATCCGGTCGGCCTTCACCAGCTTCAGGGAGACGTCGAGGGCGTCGCCGCCCGCGCCGTCCAGGACGGCGGTGACCCCGCCGGGGGCGAGGGTGCGGACCCGCTCGAGCAGGCCCTCGCCGTACGCGACGGGGACGGCGCCGAGCGAGCGCAGGTAGTCGTGGTTCTCCTCCCGCGCGGTGCCGATGACCGTTGCCCCCCACAGCCGGGCGAGCTGCACCGCGGCGGTGCCGACGGAACCGGCGGCGGCGTGGACCAGGACCGTGTCCCCCTCCCCGACCCCGAGCTGACCGAGGGCCAGGTGGGCGGTCTGCGTCCCCGCGGTGAAGCCGCCCGCCACCTCCCACGGCATGTTCACGGGCTTGGCCGTGACGTTCTCCCAGGGGACGACCACGTACTCGGCGTAGCAGTTCAACGTGGTGAAGCCCAGCACCTCGTCTCCGGCAGAGACCCCGCTCACCCCGGGCCCCACCTGGTCGACGACCCCGGAGAACTCGTTTCCCGGGACGCGGGGCCGCCCGTCCATCGCCCCCTGGGGCATCCAGCCCTGGCGCAGGGCCACGTCGTACGGCTGCACGCCCGCGGCCCTGACCCTGACCCGCACCTGGCCCTCGCCCGCCTCGGGCGTCGGCAGCTCGACCACCCTCAGCACCTCGGGCCCGCCGAACTCGGAAAAAGCAGCGGCCTTCATCGCACGACTCCTTCGCTCGCCTCTGTAGGCCCCCACTCTGCAACCTCAACCAAGATTGAGGTCAATCGGTCATGCCTCGCGGAGGCCGTCGAAGAGGTCGTCCTCGTGGTCGGCGGCGGCGACCCGGCTGAAGTGACGGATGAAGGACTCGTTGGCGAGTGCCCTGTGCTGTATCTCCTCCGGCATGCGCAGCAGGAAGATGTTCTCCCCCTGGCTGGCGTGCGCCTGCAGGGCCTTGCGCTTGCGCTCGGCGTACGGCGCCACGTCGACCACGGTGGTGATCAGCTCCTGCGGGGTGCCGAAGTCGTCGGGGAGACCGGGCTCCTCGGGAGCGGCGCCGACCGAACGGAGATAGTCGAACAGCTCGGCGACCCGCTCCCTGGAGATCGCGGTGTAGTAGACCTTGTCGGGGATGCCGGTGGCCTCGGCCGCGGCCAGGGCGATGCGGTTGGCCTGGATGTGGTCGGGGTGACCGTAGTTGCCGTTCTCGTCATAGGTGACCACGACCTGCGGGCGGTAGCGCTCCATCAGCGCGGAGAGCTTCCCCACCGCCTCCTCGAAGGGGACGTTGGCGAAGGCGTCGCGCGCCTGGTTGCCCTCCCAGCCGTCCATGCCGGAGTCGCGGTAGCCGAGGAGCTCGACGTGCGCGATCCCGAGATGGGTCACGGAGTCGCTGAGCTCCTCGAGCCGCAGCGCCCTGACGGCCGCCTCGTCATGCCCCGGCTGCCCCGGCTTCACCCCTCCCGGCCCGTCTCCCTGCTCACCGTTCGTACAGGTGACCAGGACGGTGCGGATGCCCTCCCCCGAGTATCTGGCGAAGATGCCGCCCGTTCCGAGCACCTCGTCGTCAGGATGGGCGTGAACAGCCATCAGGGTCAGCTGGTGATCCATGGATATCGACCTCTCCGTAGGGGAAGGCCATACGGCCCCGCCCACTCTACGGCGGCGCGGGGGCAGCCGAAATCGGCAGACCCCCGTCCTGACAGGGCCGTTCAGTCGTGCAGGAGACACAGCACATGACCACCGCTGACGGCGTCGCCCACCCCCATGTCGAGCTGGGTGACGGTGCCACTCTTGTGGGCGAAGAGCGGCTGTTCCATCTTCATCGCCTCCATCACGACAATGAGGTCTCCGGTGGAGACCCGGTCGCCGTTGTCGACCGCGACCTTGACGATCGTGCCCTGCATCGGGCTGGTCACGGCGTCCGCGCCACCGGCGCCCGCCACACCCGCCCTGGACGCCTGGCGCCGGGGACGCCTGGCCGTGCTCGGGGTGTGGGCTCCCGGTGAGGAGTGACCCCCCGTGGACGCCGCGAACCCGGGCGGGACCACGACCTCGACCCTGCGGCCGTCGACCTCGACGACGACGGGCTCGCCCTTCGCGAGCGGCGTCGCGGCCGCCGGGATCTCCGGATACGGCTCGATGCCGCCGCGGAACTCGGTCTCGATCCACTGGGTGTGCACAGAGAAGACCCCGCCCTCCCCGTCGCGGAAGGCGGGGTCCTCGACCACGGCCCGGTGGAAGGGCAGCGTGGTGGCCAGGCCCTCGACCCGGAACTCGGCGAGCGCGCGGCGGGCCCGATCCAGCGCCTGGGTGCGGTCGGCGCCGGTGACGATGAGCTTGGCCAGCAGCGAGTCGAAGGCCCGCCAGAGCACCGTGCCGTCCTCCGCGCCGGAGTCCAGGCGCACGCCGGGCCCCGAGGGGGGACGCCAGGCGGTGATGGTCCCCGGGCTTGGCAGGAAGTTACGGCCGGGGTCCTCGCCGTTGAGGCGGAACTCGATGGAGTGCCCACGCACCGGCGGGTCGTCGTACCCGAGTTCCTCGCCCTGGGCGATGCGGAACTGCTCGCGCACCAGGTCGAGCCCGGTGACCTCCTCGCTGACCGGGTGCTCGACCTGCAGACGCGTGTTCACCTCAAGGAAGGAGACCATGCCGTCGCTGCCGATCAGGAACTCGCAGGTGCCCGCCCCGACGTAGCCCGCCTCGGTGAGGATCGCCTTGGACGCGCTGTACAGCACGCGGTTCTGCTCCTCGGTGAGGTACGGCGCCGGCGCCTCCTCGACCAGCTTCTGGTGCCTGCGCTGCAGGGAGCAGTCACGGGTGGAGATCACGACGACGTTGCCGTGCGTGTCGGCCAGGCACTGCGTCTCGACGTGCCGGGGCCGGTCGAGGTAGCGCTCGGCGAAGCACTCGCCCCTGCCGAAGGCCGCCACGGCCTCCCGCACCGCCGACTCGTACGCCTCCGGGATCTCCTCGAGCGTCCTGGCGACCTTCAGCCCCCGGCCTCCACCGCCGAACGCCGCCTTGATGGCGACCGGCAGGCCGTACTCCTTGGCGAACTCGACCAGCTCGTCCGGACCGCTGACCGGCCCTTTGGTGCCGGGCGCGAGCGGAGCTCCCGCGGCGAGGGCGATCCGGCGGGCCGAGACTTTGTCCCCGAGATCCTCGATCACCTGGGGCGGCGGCCCTATCCAGGTCAGCCCGGCGGCCAGGACCGCCCTGGCGAACTCGGCGTTCTCCGCGAGGAAGCCCCAGCCGGGGTGCACGGCGTCCGCGCCCGACTTGGCGGCGGCCTCAAGCACCTTCCCGATGTCCAGGTAGCTCTCCGCGGCGGTCTCACCGCCGAGGGCGAACGCCTCGTCCGCGATCGTGACGTGGAGCGCGTCCCGGTCGGGCTCGGCGTAGACGGCCACGCTGGCGATCCCCGCGTCGCTACAGGCCCTTGCGACGCGGACCGCGACCTCTCCGCGGTTGGCTATCAGAACCTTGCGCACTGACTCAGCCTCTCTGCACTCTCTGCAACGGCCCGCGATACGCGGGACGGGCGATCCAGAACGGCTTCCTGACGGGCGGGCGCGCCTTGTCACGCGCGTCCCGCCGCAGCAGGAGGAACGCGACGACCACGGCGGCGAGCTCCTCGTCCGAGGGCTTGCCGCGCACGACCAGGAGCGGGTTGTCGGTCCCCATCACATCGGGGGGTTGCCGTGCTTGCGCTGCGGCAGGGTAGCGCTCTTGGTGCGGAGCATGGCCAGCGACCTGGCCAGGACGACCCTGGTCTCGCGAGGGTCGATGACGTCGTCGACCAGGCCTCGCTCGACCGCGTAGTAGGGGTGCATGAGCTCCTCGCGGTACTCCGCGACGCGCTCCGCGCGCTTGGCCTCGGGGTCGGGCGACGCGGCGATCTCCTTACGGAAGATCACATTGGCCGCCCCGTCCGCGCCCATCACCGCGATCTCGTTGCTCGGCCAGGCGAACGACAGGTCGGCGCCGATGGAGCGGGAGTCCATCACGATGTACGCGCCGCCGTACGCCTTGCGCACGATGACCTGGATCCTGGGGACGGTGGCCGCGCAGTAGGCGTACAGCAGCTTGGCACCGTGCCTGATGACGCCGCCGTGCTCCTGGCCGGTACCGGGCAGGAAGCCGGGCACGTCGACGAACGTCACCAACGGGATGTTGAAGGCATCGCAGAACTGTACGAACCGGGCGGCCTTCTCCGAGGCGGAGATGTCGAGCACGCCCGCGAACGACAGCGGCTGGTTGGCGATGACGCCGACGACGTGACCCGCGATGCGGCCGAGCCCACAGACGATGTTCGCCGCCCAGCCCTCGTGGAACTCGACCAGCTCGCCGTGGTCGACCACCTCGGCGACGACGTCGCGCATGTCGTAGGGCCGGTTCGGGTCGGCGGGCACGATGTCCAGCAGCGCCTCGCAGAGCCGGTCCTCCGGGTCGTCCGCGGGGGCCTCCGGCGGGAACTCCTGGTTGCTCGCGGGGAGCAGCGACACCAGGTGGCGCACCTCCTCGAGGCAGGAGATCTCGTCGTCGCTGACGAAGGTGGCCACGCCGGTCATCGTGCCGTGCACCCCGGCCCCGCCCAGCTCGTCGTGGCTGACCTTCTCGCCGGTGACCGCCTCGACCACGTCGGGCCCGGTGATGAACATCTGGGCCGTGTCGCGAACCATGAACACGAAGTCGGTGAGCGCCGGGGAGTAGGCCGCCCCTCCCGCGCACGGCCCCATGATCACGCTGATCTGCGGGATCACGCCGGAGGCGCGGACGCTGCGCTGGAAGATCCCGCCGTAGCCCGCCAGGCCCGTGACCCCCTCCTGGATGCGGGCGCCCGCGCCGTCGTTGAGACCGATCAGCGGGGCACCCGCGGCATAGGCCATGTCCATGATCTTGTGAATCTTCTGGGCGTGCGCCTCCCCCAGCGACCCGCCGAAGATGCGGAAGTCGTGCGCGTAGACGAACACGGTCCGGCCGTCGATGGTCCCCCACCCGGTGACCACGCCGTCGCCGTAGGGCCGCTTGGTCTCCATGCCGAAGCCGCTCGCCCGGTGCCGCCGCAACCCCTCGACCTCGGTGAAGGAGCCGTCGTCGAGAAGCAGGCCCAGACGCTCCCTGACCGTCATCTTGCCCCGGGCGTGCTGCTGCCTGGTCGCCTGGTCTCCCGGCCCGACGCGGACGCTCTCCTGGATCCGGGCGAGTTCCTCGGTATACGCGCGCATGGATCGCGTCGCGGTCTCGACTTTCCTCTCTTCGACCGCCGTCATATCCGTTTACCCTTCCTATGGGATTCAGATCTTCAGATAATCTCAATTCATTCGGCGGCAGAGGAAGGGCTCTTCTTCGTAGGTGGTATTCACCTATTCCTTAGGAGGCATGGCCGACGCTCCCGAGTCGATGGTCTGATCGTGGCATATGCCTTTTACGAGGGGACCATGCCTGTGAGGATCGACTTTCACGGAATCACCGTGCCACCGGACACATACGGCGACCGGGCGGCGCGGGCCGAGGAGCTTGGATACGACTCGGTGTGGATGTCCGAGACGCAGCACGACCCGTTCATCGGGCTGACGGCGGCGGCGCTGCGCACCGAGCGTGTGGCCGTCCGCACGGGGCTGGCCGTCGTGTTCGCCAGGAACCCGATGACCACCGCGATGCTCGCCAACGACCTGCAACTGGTGTCGAAGGGGCGCTTCGCCCTCGGCATCGGGTCCCAGTTGCAGACGCACATCACCAAGCGGTTCAGCATGCCGTGGTCGAAGCCCGCCCCTCGCATGCGGGAGTACATCCTGGCGCTGCGCGCCATCTGGAAGTGCTTCGCCACCGACGGCAGGATTCGCTTCCGCGGCGAGTTCTACCGTCACACGGTGATGAGCCCCTTCTTCAACCCCGGCCCGAACCCCTACGGCGAGCCTCCCATCCTCGTGGCCGGTGTCGGCCCGATGATGACGCAGCTCGCGGGTGAGCTGGCCGACGGCTTCCTGGCCCACATCATCTCCACCCGGCGGCTGCTCGAGGATGTGACGATCCCCGCGCTGCGTGAGGCGCGGGAGGGCGCGGGCAAGTCGATGGACGGGTTCGAGCTGCACGCGACGCCGATCGTGGCCACCGGCAACAACGAGGAGGAGCTGCGCGCGGCGATCCGGCAGGCGAAGGAGTCGATCGCCTACTACGCCTCCATCCCCAGCTACGCCCCCGTCCTGGAGCTGGAGGGGCTCGGCGGCCTCAAGGACGAGCTGTACCGCCTCGCGGGAACGGGCCGGATGGCCGAGATGGTCGACGCGATCGACGACCAGGTGCTGGAGACGTTCGCGATCGTGGGCGAGCCGAAGGAGGCCGCGGCCAAGATCTGGGAACGGTTCGGCGGCCTGGCCACCAGCATCGCCTTCTTCCAGGCAGGCGACCTCCCGCCCGAGGCCCTGCAGCCGCTGCACGAGGAGCTGCGGCACCTCGTACGGCAGCCGCCCGCCTGACGGCGGCGCCAGCCGCCCGAGACGGAACGGGCCGGATCACCGGGGGGTTATCCGCCCCGTTCTCATATGTCAGGGCGCCCT
>NZ_JBFBCE010000134.1:0-17093 GCF_040689595.1 Streptosporangium sp. NPDC051023
ACCGTCTGCACCGTGTAGCCGAAATGGGTGACCAGGGCCTGGACGGTGCTCTGCGACAGCGCGCCGGTACGGTAGCCGACCGCGGAGGGCCCCAACGCGCGGGACGGAGACGGGATCAGCCGAGCGGATCCCCGTGCCGGACGCGCAGGCCACTGATCTGCCCGGTCCGGATCGTGATGAAGTAGTCGCGTCCGCCGGGCGTCCACGGCGCCAGCGGGAGTCCTTCCAGCCGGACGATCTCCTCGGGAGCGTAGACGGCTCTCGCGTGCCCGACGACGGTGACCGACCAGCCGGTGCGTGTCTCGGCGTCGAACTCGTCGGCCTCGAAGGCGACCACGGTGCCACTCGCCGCCGTCGCGAGCTTCGACCCGGCCATGGTGCGGATGACGATCTCCTCGCCGTCCAGGCAGAAGGTGACGGGCTGTACGGCGGGCAGGGCGCGGTCGGTGAACACGATCCGCCCGATCCCGGCGGAGGAGAGCAGTTCCCGGCACTCATGCCGGGAGAGCTCCCGTGAACCGCCGGAGTCGAGCCTCACCTCCTCCGTCCCGGAGTCGAGCTTCACCTCCTCCGTCCCGGAGTCGAGCTTCACCTCCTGCGCCCCGGAGAAAGCGCTACGAACCCCGCGAGGGGGCCGGATCCCGTCACCGCTCACGGTCCGTCTTCATCCGCGCCGCCAGCGCGGCCACCTGGGTCCGGCGCTGCATGTTGAGCTTGGCCAGCAGGTTCGACACGTAGTTCTTCACCGTCTTCTCGGCGAGAAACATCCGCTCGCCGATCTGCCGGTTGGTCAGGCCCTCACCGATCAGCTCCAGGATGTGGCGTTCCTGCTCAGACAATGCCTCGACCGGGTCCTTGCGGGTGGCCTGATCGCGCAGCCGCTGCAGCATGCTCGCCGTGGTCTGCGGGTCCAGCAGCGACTGGCCGGAGGCCACCGTCCGCACCGCGCCGATCAGGTCGGAGCCGTGGATCTGCTTCAGGACGTACCCGGACGCGCCCGCCATCACCGCGGTGAACAGGGCGTCGTCGTCGGCGAACGAGGTCAGCATCAGGCAGGCCAGCCCCGGTGTCGCCGAACGCACCTCGCGGCACACGTCGATTCCGCTGCCATCGGGCAGGCGCACGTCCAGCACCGCGACATCCGGCCTGAGCGCCGGAATGCGGGCCACGGCGGATTCCACGGTTCCCGCCTCCCCAACGACCTCGATGTCGTCCTCGGACTCCAGCAGGGCGGCGACGCCGCGCCGTACCACCTCGTGGTCGTCCACGAGAAACACGCGAATCATGCTCCGAAGCTAACCTCTTCTTTTCCCCGCCGGGTAGGGGCCAAGGTCCCTACCCGGCAAGGAACGGGCCGTGAGGTCAGCCGGTGACGCTGGGACGGCCGTTCTCGACGTGCCCCATCAGGCGGCGCGCGTACGAGGGGTCCTCGTCACAGGTGATCTGCACGTCGTACCAGCCGTTCGACGCCTCGACCGGCCAGACGACCTGGCGGTACTGCCCCGCCCTCAGCGGAACGGTCTGCTCCTTCTCCCCGTAGGCGTTCGCCCGGACCTTCAGGGTCAGCCGATCGTCGCCGAGGTTGGTGATCTCGATCCGGACCTTCCTCGGGTCGATGTCGATCACCTGCTGGACCTGGACCTTGGCGGCCTTCCCGGCGAGGGATCCGGCGAACTCGCGGCGGAAGCCGTTCGGACCGGTCAGGACCAGGTCGTAGCGGTCCTTCACCTCGACGGTCCTGGTGGTGACGCCCAGGACGTCCAGCTGCAGCGGGAGCCCGAACTCGCCCGCGTACGGGTAGAGCGTCAGGTGCGCGCTGTCACGTCCCGTGTTGGCCAGGGTCAGCTCCAGCGAGGTGCCCAGCAGACGGGCCCACGAGTTCAGCTGGTACGGCAGCGGCCTGGCGGGACGGGTGCCCTCCTCCTGCAGCGGCAGCTGCTGCTGGACGGGGGGAGCGGGGCGCCAGCGCCCGGTGAAGGCGGGCACCGGGGCGGGCTTCGCGGGAACGGGCCGCGGGCCGGCGGCGGTGAAGTCGAAGGCCGAGGTGAGGTCGCCGGAGACCGTGCGCCGCCACGGGGAGACGTCGGGGAAGCCGACCCCCAGCCAGGTCTCCAGGAACCGCACGGTCGAGGAGTGGTCGAAGATCTGCGAGCAGGTGTACCCGCCGATGGTCCACGGCGAGACGACCGTCATCGGCACCCGCACACCAAGCCCGATCGGGTTGCCGTTGTAGAACTCCTCAGCCCGCTCGGCGGGCGGCAGCGGCGGCGGCATGTGGTCGAAGAAACCGTCGTTCTCGTCGTAGGTGATGAACAACGCGGTCGACTGCCACACCTCGGGGGTCGAGGCGATCGCGTCGAGGATGTCGTAGGTGATCTGCGCGCTCTGGATCGGGGACGACGCCGAAGGATGCTCTGAGTCGGCCGCGGACGGCACGATGTAGCTCACCGCGGGCAGCTTCCCGGCCTCCACGTCGGCCCTGAAGGCCTGTGCCAGCGTCTTGGCGGGCACCCGCCGCAGTGCCCGGTCGAACAGCGAACGCTCCTGCGGGGTCAGCTGAGCGACACCCTCCTCAAGCCGGGCCAGCAACCGCTGCCGCTCCGGCTCGGCCGCCGAGAGCACCGCGCCGTAGAAGGAGTCCATGCTCTTGAAGTCACCGAGCAGCGCCTTACGGGCGATCTGCCGGAACCGGGCGAAGAACTCCAGGTTGGAGTCCTGGTAGTTGTCCCATTCGTGGTAGACGCGCCATGAGTGGCCTGCGGTCTCGAGGATCTCTCCGGCGTTGGACCAGGTGTAGCCCGCGTGGGTGTTCTCGCTGTAGGCGGAGTTGTCGATGGCGCGTTTGGTGGTGCCGGGTTCGTAGCCGGTGTGCCCGCTGACGTGGTAGTTGCGGTTGGGGCTGGTGGAGGACAGCACGGAGCAGAAGTAGTGGTCGCAGACGGTGAAGGTGTCGGCGAGTTCGTACTGCAGGGGGATGTCCTGGCGTTCGTAGTGGGTCATGGTGGCCGGGGTCTTGGCGCCGATCCAGCCGTTGTGCCAGCCCTTGGCGGCTGCTGCCTGGCCGTCGTTCCAGCCGTGAGCCAGCGCGGAGATCCATTGCAGGTCCTTGCCGACGAGCCCGGCGGCCTCGCGGACCGAGAACGGCAGCACGGGGCCCTTGGTGGAGGGCTGTTCGAAGACCGTGTGGCCGCCCGGCAGGCGGATGGCGTTGCGGTCGCCGTATCCGCGCACGCCGCGCAGGGTGCCGAAGTAGTGGTCGAACGAGCGGTTCTCCTGCATGAGGAACACGACGTGCTTGATCGCGGACAGGCCGCCCGCGGGCACCTGCATCGCCATGGCCCGGTGAACCGAGGGCGGCAGCATCGAGGCGGCGAGCACTCCTGCGCCGACGGTGAGGAACCGCCGCCGCGAGGGACCTTCGGACATGAGGGGACTTCCTTCCAGCTGAGGGACGCCGGAAGGCTCTCAACACGAGGGAACCAGTCCTTTATCGGCGGGTGTCGATCAGATGACGCGAACACCCTGTCGTCCTATGGGGCGGATAGAAGATTTCTACCTTGCGCCCCATCCGTGATGCGGAGTCACAGGCTGCCGCGCCCACCGGGCCACCTCCGCCCGCCCGTGGTGCTGCCACTCCGCCGAAGCACCCGTTGCCCACCCCGCCCATGCCTGTCCACCTCCCCGGCAACCGGGCACACGCGACGGATGATCTACTCGTGCTTCGTCTTCGGCGATCCCCGCAGCACCTACCGGGACGTCTATTGCGGCAGCGGACTCACATGCTGGGGTATGGCGGCCACTTCTCAACCAAGAGCCGTCACTACTTCACACCCCTCGGAGGCCTCCGGCAGGCACGGACCGACCACCGCGCCGAACAGGCTCGGCTGGCTCTTGGCCTGCCCGATCCCGTCGAAGACACGACGATCAGCCTGTCCGAGTGGCGCTTCACCCGACACGGCGAAGCTTTCTGGGCTGAACTGACCCGCCAGTGGATCGAGACGGCTCGCAGGATTGCCCGGGAACGGAGTGGAGCCGAGGCCACTTGATTGTTTTTAGCCGCACCATAGGAAGTGATACGCCTTACGCTGAGGGCGGGCCACGACAACGAGGAGTAGCGGCATGCACGGGAGCACCACAGTTGGTGAACGCCTCCGTAAGTTACGGCTGGAGCGTGGTTACAGTCAGCAAGAACTCGCAAGCTTGGCGGGATTGAGCGTTGACCTTCTCTCGCTCCTGGAGCGAAATGTCAGGGAATCCATGTCTTGGGCATCCATGGTGAAACTCGCTCGGGCGCTGGACGTCGACCCTGGCGTTATCGCTGGAAAGAAACCTTCGCTCGATCGGGTGCCCGGCGCTGCGGTGCTGACCATCCGTGATGCCGTGCTCAACCTCAGTCTGCTGCCGGGGCTCCACCCTGACCACGACGGAGAACCGGCCACCGCTGCCGACCTCTGGCAACTGGTCGAACGTGCGTACGGCGCGTACTTCAGCGGGGAGTTCGGGGCCTTGGCCGCTGGCCTTCCCGGCCTGATCAACGAGGCTCGACTGCTTCACGCTGCCGACTCGGAGGCGGGGGCGCCAGCCCTTGCCCATGCCTGGCAACTCGCGGCCTGCCTGCTGGTCCACACCGGACGTGATGACGCGGCGGCTGTTGCTGCCGAGCGTGCGATCCATGCGGCCAAGGATGGCAACGACCGTTCCCGGCTGGCCACGCTGTACGGGACGTACTCATGGGTCATGCTGCATCAGGGCCGACTCGACGAGGCCGAACGGCTGGCAGTGACGGCGGCCGACGAGATCGAACCGTCCATGTCGAAGTCGCCGCCTCAGCAGATCACGGCATGGGGTGGGCTGATCTTGAACGCGGCGGTCGCCTCGGGTGCGCGTGCAGACGCCGAGCGGGCAGAGGAGTACCTCCGCATCGCGTCCGCTGGAGCGGCTCGTGTGGGTGCCGACCGTCACGACTACTGGGTCTCGTTCGGGCCGTCGCATGTCGCAGTCCAGACCGCTCACATCATGACGGCACTCAACAAGCCTGACCAGGCACTCAAGGCGTCGGCGAACGTCAACCCAGATAGCCTTTTCAAGGTGCAATACGGGCGGCATCTGCTCAACGAGGCTCGTTCTCTGCTGGATCGCAGGCGTACGGAAAAGGCCGTTGAGGTGGCCAATCGGGCTCACGACCTTTCGCCAGAATGGTTCCGTCACCAGGGATTCGCGCAATCGCTGGCAAACGACATTGCTGAGCGCAAATCCCGACTTTCTGGGCCTGTGAGGACCCTGGTTCAGGCGTTCCAGGACTAGACACCTTTCTAGCCGTACACGGTGTACGGCTAGAAAGATCAAAGCGAGTAATCTCCGAATTCCTGTCCGTGGTTGTTGCGTCGTGTCCTTTCTAACGTCGTCGTCATGGCATTCAGGGACACGAGTGATCTGCACTACTGGGACGCAGACGACGATGAAACCTTGCGTCGCCTGCGTGCCCGCTTCCCGCGCTGGCGGATGTGGCGCGGGACGAACGAACACATGCAACCTGCAGGCTGGCACGCCTCCCGCCTGCAGGCGATCTCCGACGACGCCGCTGAGCAGGGTCTCCAGCAGACCGTGGACGCCGCGACCGCCGCCGGGCTGACCGAACTGCTCGACGAACAGGAGTGGCTCTACCGGCTCACGGTCGGCCAGCGCCTGGACATCAGGGTTCCGAACATCGCGCGGATGTATGACTACTTCCTGGGCGGCAAGGACAACTTCCACATCGACCGGATCTGTGCCGAGCGGGTGCGGGAGCACGCTCCTGAGGTGTTCGTCATGGCACAGGAGAACCGGGCCTTTCTCGGGCGAGCAGTGCGCTACCTGGCTGCCGAGGCGGGCATCGACCAGTTCCTTGACGTCGGCGCGGGCCTGCCCACGCAGGAGAACGTGCACCAGGTCGCTCAGAAGATCAACCCGGCGGCGCGGACGGTCTACGTCGATCATGACCCGGTGGTGCTGACGCACGCGCGGGCGCTGCTGGCCACCGACGATCACACCTGGGCGATCCGGCAGGATGTGCGGGCACCGGAGAAGATCCTTACCGCAGTCGACGCACTCGGTCTCCTGGATCTGTCGCGGCCGGTGGGTGTGCTGCTGGTGGCGGTGTTGCACTTCGTCACCGATGCCGAAGATCCGTATGGGATCGTCGCCACGGTGATGGAGGCGTTGCCTGCGGGCTCGTATCTGGTCGTCTCGCATGTGGAGGAGCGTCCCGGTCTGCGGGAGGCCGCTGCGCAGTACCGGGACGCCAACGCTCCCGTCACGCTGCGCACGGCCGAGGAGATCGGGCGCATGTTCGACGGCTTGGCCTTGGTCGACCCCGGGGTGGTGCAGGTGTCGGACTGGCGTCCCGACGATCCGTTCTGCCCCGTCCTTGACGAGGATCGCCGTAAGTGGGTGTGCGGCGGGGTGGGGCGCAAGCCATGAACAGACCTGTGCCGCATGACGACCGTGCGGTGGAGGTGGCCCGGCGGCTGTGCCGCGTCCTGGCCGCCACCCATCGTCTCCGCTCCGATGTCCATGGCGGCTACGGGCTGGCTTTGGTGGCGGTCCAGTCTGGCTTGCTGGTGTGGTGCAACGGGGAGTGGTTCTGGTGGCGCGTGGGCTGGGACGAACGCCGCCGATACCCGATGCACACCTACTGCCGGGCCGACGACCTGCGCCAGACCGCCTACCGGGTGGCGTTTCTCTGCGCCCGGCTGCGCGAGGGACAGTCTCGGCGAGAGCAGACCGCCGGGGACGCGTCGTGATCGTGAGATGCCTGAGCCCCCACGTGGCCATGGCGCAGACCGGTTGCACACGGCTGGACTGGCGACAGCCGTACCGGGCGTTGGAGCGGGTACGGTCGACTGCCTGGACATGCGGTTGCCGGGCGACGGCGTATGAGCTGTGCGAGGGCGGTGGGCAGGCGTTCATCCGGCGCGTCGTCCAACTCGACACCGGCCATGAGGTGCACGAGACCCCGTGTTGGCCGATCGCCGAAGCGCGAACCGTCTGGACGGCCCTGCTGACCGGGCGGGCACGGTAGGCGAGAGGGCCCTTACAAGCTGGTGCGGCGGCATGGCCTTCCCCGTATCCGTGTCGCCGCACCTGGTCAGAGAACCCCGTGATCATCTCTCCCCGCGTCGTTCCATGGCAACCCGGCCCGGAGCGCAAGGCCGCCAGGCCTGAGCGCCGGAAGCGGGGGCGGCAGCCTGCTCTTTCCCGACTCACCGACAGGAGACGGCCTATGGCGTACGAGGAGAAGGAGACCGAGGTTATGTGCCCGGTCTGTGACACCGTGAACAAGATTACGGGCATGGGTAACTGCACGGGAGTGCAAGACAGCGTTGCTCGGCACATGACAGCTCGGCGGGCAGCAGCGCGTACCACGGTCGGCGGGTTCGTTCGGTGTGGCGGATGCTCGGTGCGGTGGGCGGCGTGGTCTGCCCGCCCGTGCTGGACGGCGCGGGACGGGACCGGCCGCCAGGGCCGCATGCCCGGCCCCGATGCCGGTCCGGCGCGGGCGGGCACGCCGCGCCGGACGACGGCGCGAAGCGCTACCGCCGCACCATCGGCTAAAGACACCCATCTTAGGAGAGCGGCGCTCCTGTGATCCGGTGTGCTGGGTGACCTGCGGCGATGCTAAGCATCGATAGAGCAATGTCTTGATCATCTCGCGTATGTCCCACACCTGGAGGTTATCGGGAGGGGCAGCCCTAGCTTTGTGCTGCACATGTAGCAGCCACTCGAAACGGGATATCTTCTTCACCATGAGTGCCCAATACGCATGGTCTGAACGCTTCCCCGCAAGGCATTCGGCGACCGAAGGCCCTGATCGCTCAGCGTTGAACACTGACAGCGATCTGCATCCCCCAGCTACCGAGGCAAAGGTCCGCCAGCTTGAAGAGCAATTGGGCATGAAGCTGCCGCCGAGTTACCGGCAGTTTCTCCTGTTCGCCAATGGGTGGGGTAACGCCGATGACTGCCGCCTGCTGCGTGTCGAGGAAGTCGGCTGGCTTCGTGATGTCGCCCCCTCGGTCGCCGAGAGCTGGTCAGCACCCAAGCCCGAGAACTCATGGAGCGTGTCCGACGAGCTCTACTTCGTCTACGGACACGAGCAAGTCTCCGGCAACATGAGAGGGGAGTATGTATCCGATACCCTTCTAGCCGGGTATTGGGACGACGGAGTCGTTCTCCTCAACCCCCACGTCAAAACTCCTGAAGGTGAGTGGGAAGCCTGGTATCTCGCGCCTTGGCTAGCCGGCGCCAGTCGTTACACGTGTTTCTGGGACCTCATAGCGTACGAGCTCGGGATCGGCGCCTAAATGAGGGCACGCCCGTCTCGAAGTTGAAAAGCTGCGAATCAAGGCTAATCAGGTAAGGAGTGATGTGCTGCTGCTCTTTCTTTGGTGGGTGGTAGACGTGATCACTGCTTAGTGTTCTTGACCTACTGGGGCGCCTGGAATGATATTGCCTCCGGTTTGTTGGGACCCTGATCGCCGCGACCATGCTTTAATTGCGCATGAGTGCCGGGTTCGAGATCAGTCTCGAACCCGGCATCAAAGCGCTACATCGATTACTACTCGATCATCACCCAGAAAGAGTTCTCATTGCCGACTCGGAACTCGGCGTAGAATCTATTCAAGGCATTACCCTGGTCTCGGTTTTGTTTTGCGTTGAGCGTACGAATCGAGAAGTCCCACTCGGTGCTCGCGGCTCCCTCTAATGTGGCTGCGAATGGATACTCGTCACAGTTCAGGTCGCTCCAGTTGGCCCTGGGGGCAATGTACTTTTCCCATTGATAGTATTTGCAATAGTTGGTTCCCGGATTATCCGGCCATACATAGTCTTTCACGTCGCCGCGGTCGGCAATGAAGGCACGTCGTGAGAAGACGAGCCGGTTAGACATATTCCTGATCTTGCTGGTGGTCCTGTGTAGTGGTTCGCCTGCATCGCTCCCGGCAGGAGCCGCCCAGTTTCCCGGGATTTTCTTGGGCTGCTCATTGCCAAGGATATTCCTGCTTGGCGGATTCGGGACCTCGTACTCCCCTTCACGTTTAGGCGGGTTGGTATTCTTGTTCGTTGCGGGGTTGAGGGCGTCCTTGATGTGCTGAGCCACTTCTGGGAATTCAGTGCCACTTTGCGTGGACATGACGAATACGCGTTTCGACCTGGTGTTGATGCAGCCGCCGACGCGATCTTCGACCTGCGAGTCACCCGCGCCGAACGCGAGGCTGTCGCAGCGGAAGTGGGGCATCCACCGCTTCCAGCCCGCGGGCACACCCTCACCCTCGCGTGCGACGCCGACCCACTCACCCTTGACGTCAATGACCTTCTGACTGAAGAGGGGCAGGCGCAACCACTCCAGCCCAAGGTCGGTGTAAAGCACGACCTCGGGATGGAGCGCGCAGGTGACTACGCCCGGATGATCGATGGTCGTTCGAATGTTGAAGATATCGTACGAGCTGGATTGCCAGGTAGAGATATCCTTCTTCTTCTCTCCGTCGCCAGTAGTGCAGCCCTCATCTGTGAAAGGAGGATCCGGAATATATAGCCTCGTTGTGATAGGCATACCACTCAACTGGTTCCCGGGCTTGACCACGCGCCCGTCTTCACCGATGAGCGCGAAATCATCGAGCTGGATGAACATCTTCATATCCGTCGGCTTGATGCCGGTTCCAGCCCCATCCACCACACCGGTCCCGGTCGCGTTTCCGAGATAACTGTGGATGACTACCGTGGCCCGGAAGCGGAGGGCAAGGTCTTCATCGAACGGCTCAGCAACCTGCTTGCAGGCCCATTTTAGGACCGGATTCTTGAATACACTCTTACAGCCGGCTTTCACCAATCTGCCGCTCGACTCGTCCTCTACGTAGTCGTTTACTTGGAGGTAGGAGGACCAGCAGGAGTTGTACGGCAGCTCGCGGATTCGCGCATCGTACTCGCCATGCCCGGCTTCGCTTCCGCTGACCTGGCATGTTTGCAGATTGATGCGCTCGTAATCAAAGTCGCTGGTCGCAGCCGCGGCCTGGGTAGACGCGGTCTTCTGCGGTGCGGGCACAGCCACAGGCGTCGGAGCCGGGGCCATCACATTGGCGACCTCATCAGCGCTAAAGGGGCGTTGGTAGATTTGAACCTCGTCGATGCTCCCTGCCATCGCTGCGCCGATCCGTAGCGGGGCCTGGGCGTTCCAGGCGGGGAAGGACAACTGCGCGGTCCCGGCCTGTGTACCGTTCAGATACAAGGTGGCCGTACGAGTGTCCGCGTCGTATACGCCCGCCAGGTGGAACCACTCATCCACGGGCGGCTCGATCCCGGACAGTACGCCCTCCACCGTTGCACCGGCGGCGTCGGCGCTGGTGAGGGTGAACACCAGACCATGATCGGCGGTGTTGCCGAGCCGGAAGGGTGCCTGGTGGGTGCCCTTCTGCTCAAGGACGGTGTAGACGCCGTCCTTGTCGCTCCAGCGCAGCCAGGCAGCGGCGGTGAAGCTCTGGTCGGTGCGGATCACCGGCCCGGAGGTCTGGGCCAGGGGCTCCTCGCCCGGCTGGGTGACATCGACGGTGATCTGCTGCCAGTCTGACCAGGCCGAGGCGGCCTGCTCGGAGACGGCGCGCAGGCGCCAGCGCACCTTCCAGCCGTCGGTCAGCATGTCCGCCGGTACGGTGATGCTCGCCTGGGTGCCGGAGGCGACGCCGTCCACGGCGCCGGCCCAGATCTGGCCGGTGCCCTGCCCGGCGGGTGCGGTCGGGTCGTGCTCGATCTCGGCTTCGGCGCGCAGCGCCTGGCCGGTCGGGTGGGTGAGGGTGGCCTGCAGCGTGGGGGTGAGCGTGGTGGTCACCGTCACGCCGTCCACCACCTTCGACGGGGTGACCGTCAGGCCGGTGGCGGTGGGCTTGGGCAGGCTGACGGTGAAGGACTGCCAGTCCGACCAAGCCGAAGCGGCGGTGGGGGAGACCGCGCGGGCCCGCCAGCGCACCTTCCAGCCGTCGGTCAGCGTGTTCGCCGGTACGGCGATGCTCGCCTGGGTGTCGGCCGGGACGTTGTCGGCGCCGCCGGCCCAGATCTGGCCGGTGCCCTGCCCGGCGGGTGCGGCCGGGTCGTGCTCGATCTCGGTCTCGGCCCGCAGCGGCTTTCCTGTCGGGTCGCTCACCTGGACCAGCAGTGCCGGGGTGCGGGTGGGGGTGACGGTGGTGCCGTCCACCTGCTGGGACGGGGTGACCTGGAGCGCGCCCACGGCCGGTTCGGAGACCGGGTCCGGCACGTCCACGGTCAGGTTCTGCCAGTCCGACCAGGGCGAGCCGACGGTGGTGGCGGTGTTGACCGCCCGGGCTCGCCAGCGCACCTTCCACCCGTCGGTCAGCTTCCCGCCGGGGACGGCCGCCGAGGCTTGGGCGCCGGAGGCGACGTCGTTGACGGTGCCGGTCCAGATCTGGCCGGCGCCCTGCCCGGGAGGTGCGGCCGGGTCGTGCTCGACCTCGAACTCCGCCCGGACCGGCTGGGCGGCCGGGTCGGTGACCGTGGTGTGCAGGGCCGGCGTCAGGCTGGTGGTCACGGTCGTGCCGTTCACCTGCTGGGAGGGGGTGACCTGGAAGGCGCCGACCGTCGGGTTGGGTACGTCGACCGTGGCCGTCTGCCAGGCCGACCACGCCGAGGTGGTGGCGGCGGTGGTGTTGGCCGCGCGGGCGCGCCAGCGCACCTTCCAGCCGTCGGCCAGCTTGGCGGCCGGGACGGTGACCGTGGCCGGGCTGCCGGAGGTGACGGCGGTGGAGGTGGCGGTCCAGATCTGGCCGGTGCCCTGCCCGGCGGGTGCGGCCGGGTCGTGCTCGACCTCGAACTGGCCGGTGAGGTTGCCGCTCGCGGTGTCGGTGACGGTGGCGGCGAGCTGCGGGGTGAGCGAGGTGACCGTGGTGGTGCCGCCGCCGGCCTGGGCCGGGGTGATGGCCAGGTTGGTGGCGGTGGGTGCGGACGCGGGGCCGCTGGTGGTGATGGTCAGCTTCGGCGGGATGTTGAATTCGGTGTCTTCGGAGGAGGTGAACGTCCGGTAGTTGTTGACGTTCGTCTCGCCGGGCGACTTGAGCACCAGGCCGTGGTTGGCGGCGCCGGCGGCCCAGTCCTGGGCGATGCCGGTGACGTTCCAGTCCATGCTGTCCGGCCAGGGCTCGCAGTCCTGGTTGACGCCCTTGAAGTTGGTGGAGGCGTCCTCGGTGGTGTGGGCGGGCTTGTTGGCCCAGTACAGGTTGTCCGGGTTCCAGGTGCTGGTCAGGCGGGCGACCTGGATGCCGTTGGTGAGCGCGGGGCCGCAGTTGTGGGCGTCGATGGTGTTCATCGACAGCGTGGCGGCGGTCACCGTGCTGCCCTGCAGGCTCGTGGTGTCGAACCGCAGGTGCGCCCGCGACTTGAACCCGCCCGTCATGGTGCCGACGGTGAGGTACTGGTTGTCAGGCAACGCGGGTAGGTCGACCGTGTCGTAGGTGGTGACTTCGACGTCGGCGCCGAGCGGCAGCGTGACCGCCGCGGCCACGCGCACCGGGTAGACGGTGGCGGTGTCGGCCAGGAACGCCTGGTCCGGCTTGACCACCAGCTCCGTACGGCCGTTCTTGGTGACCATGCCTGTACCGGCCTTGCCGCGCTTGGCCGACGCGAACCGGCCCTTGCCGCCGCCGTCCCGCATGGCCAACGGTGACGCCGAGGCGACCAGCTTCTTGTCGTTGCCCTTCAGTAGCAGTCGGCCGCCCTTGCCCTTGGTCAGGGTCAGGCCCTCGTCGTCGACGCCGATACGCAACTGCAGCGGTTTGACGGGCCGCTGCCGCAGCACCACCTCATGCCGGAACCCGGTCGGCAACGCCGTCACCACCAGGTCGCTACCCACACCTGCGGCGTCGGTGTAGGTGGCCACGCTGCCCTTGACGGTCGGCTTGGGCAGCGGCGTCGGCCAGCGCAGTGCGTACGACTTCCCATCCGCCGTCATCTTCACGAACGGATCTATGCCACCGGCCGAGACCTCGACCACGGCGCCCTCAGCGAGAGCCTTGGCCCGCAACTTGCCACCCTGCTCGGCCAGAGTGGTGTCGATCGGCACCCAGCCACTGCCCTGCCTGGTTCGCACCGGACCGGTCGTGACCTCGGTCTTGAAACTCTTCCCATCCGGCTGGGCGTAGGTGATGCGGGTCGCGGTCGTCTCGTCGGCAACTTCGACGGCCTTGCTCTGCTTGGCCGCCGCCCGGGAGGCGGCGATCCGCGCCTGCGACGGCACGTTGGAGACCGCGTTCCCGCTCTTGCCAGCGATCCACGCTGCTGTCTCGTTCAGACTCGCGTCGTGATCATTCCCGGAGGAGTCCGCAGCCGTGGCGCCGTTTCCCTCGTCGAACTTCCAATGGCCTGCGGCCTGCTGCAGCGTGGTGAAGGACCAGGTATGGGGAATCATCGCGTTCTCCCACATATCGATCGCTTCCGACACCGTGGCGGCATACGTTGTGCCGGGGCGGAGTGGCTGCGCAGGAGCAAAAGTTGCGACCTTCTTCGTGTCGTCCAGCGTGGTGGTGCCCTGGATCTGGACGCCTTGCATGCTCTTCACCACGAACTGTGGATCGAAGATCTCCTCAGAGAACGTCACCCGCACCTGGGAGCCCAGGGAGACATCAGTGGCGTCGCTGGCCGGCTCTGTCGCCAGCACCCGCGGCGGTGTCGTGTCATCACCCTCTGGATTCGTGGTGTCGTCGCTGTCGCCGGGATAAGGCAGCTCAGGGGAGAGTTTGTCGGTTCCGATCAAGGTGCCTTCACCGTCTCGCCGCCCTTCGTTTGCAGCGATCAGCTCATCGCTCAGCGGGTCGATCGGATCGCCGGGTTCCGGCACGTAGACGGACCTGGCGAGAGCTTCCTCGTATTCAGGAATCGAGGTGAGCGGCTCACGTGAGGTGGTGACCACCGTCTCCTGGCGCGGAGGTGTCGGCGGTTCGAAGTCGACTGTGAGCCGGGGGCCGTGGGCGGGATAGCCGCTGGTCTGCTCCCGGCTGCGGTAGCGGCGCCAGTTTCGCAGTTCGGATTCGTTACCCGCGGTGAGCTGGAACCCGTAGTTCGCTTCCCCGTCTGCCCATTCCTGGACGATGTCGTCGACCGAGTGGATGAGATCGTGCTCGTAGTTCATCGAACCGGAGCAGTCGGGGCTGTAGGCCCCGTACTCGGTGTCCGCGCCCGTGCTGGTGACCGACGGCTGGGCGTTCCACTGCAGGGTCAGATGGTCCCAGTCGGAGATGACCCGCCGGGCGGTGATCCCGGATCCGACGTACTGGCCGCAGTCGTTGGACAGGTAGTTCCACAGCTCCAGGTCGGCGTTCTGGACTGTGGAGCCCCAGAACGGGTCGCCTGACGGGGGGAGCGGGAACTGGATGTAGGCGCGCCAGCGCTTGGCGATGTTACTGGCGTAGGACTTGCCGACCCACATCTGGTCGCGGTAGTGCATGTCCCAGCTGTCGGTGAGGTCCACGTCGTTGATGTAGGTGTCCATGGGATCGCCGGCAGGGCAGGGATTGGCTGCGTCGCCCAGAGTGCACTCGTACCAGTCGTCGTCGACGGCGGCCATGGTCACCGGGAACGTCGTCGCCGGGTCGGCGAGGAAGGCCGGGTCGGGACTGTACACCAGCGCCGAACCGTCCAGGCTCACCTGCGCCCTGCCGACCCGGACGGCGCCGAGGTCGGCGTCCGCGTCGGCCGCGGCCGCGTCCAGCAGCGCCGCGGGCCGGATGTCGAGACTGTGCTTGCCGTCCTGGCTCTTCAGCGCCGGCTGCCCCTTGGGGTTCCTGCCGAAGGAGATGCCCTTGGGCAGATCCACGGGGACGCGGAAGGTCACCGGTCCGGCGGGGCGCTGGCGGATGACGATCTGCTGGCGGAACCCGGTCGCGGTGGCGGTGACGACCAGATCGACGCCCTTGCCGTAGGCGGAGGAGTAGGTGGCGGTGCTGCCGTTGAGCGTGGGCTTGGGCAACGTGCGCGGAGCGTCGATCCGGGCGGCGATGTCGCCGCTCTTGCTCTTGATCGCTTCGGTGTTGCCGCCGGCGGACAGCGTCAGGCCGCCTTGGGACGCCTTGGGCCTGATGACTCCGTCCGCCTCGACGAGGGTGGTGTCGACCGGGGTGAAGCCGTCGCCGCCGGCGTTCTTGACCCGGATGGGCTCCAGGTACTGCTCCATCCGCAGCGTCTTACCGTCGGGGTTGGCGTAGTAGGTGGTGCTCTCCGAGCGCAGCGACTCGATCTCGACGCGCCGGTTGTCCTTCTTGGCCTGCGCCAGCGCCTTGCCAGTGGGCGTGACGGGGGCGCTCGGCGGCGTCTCAGGGACGAGAGGGGCGGGAGAGGTGGTGGGGGGTGGCGTGGGGGCCTGGGCGGTCGCGGGTGCGCTCATCAGCGAGAGCGGCATCGTCAGGGCCGCGATCAGGGCAGCCCGGCGGCGCGTCCGGCCGAATGGGCCGGACGCTGTTCGTGATGGGTTCACTCGATCCTTTCGAACAGATGTATCAAAACCGAATGATCGTCACATGTGTTGTGGGTTTATGTAAAGATCCTTTCGGTGACGGGAAGGTAGGTTTCCGTGTGTACGGTTTTGTCGAGCCGTCTCACTACTGGCGCCATGGCGGATCGCCAGCGTGTAGGAGGAAGCCCTGGTCAGGCTGCGCGAGCAGGAACAGTTCGGTGAGGGGTGCGATCTCACACCACGTGCTGAGGTCATCGACAATCAGTGGGTGTGCGGTGCCAAACTTAGCGACCTGCACGGTCGCCACGGCGATAGGAAGGTCCTCAGGGCGAAACGCCGCCTGCTGGTCGATGCCCTCGGTATCGCGCTGGGAGCCTGCATCATCCGATGGCAAGGCCCGACGGAGGAGGGCTGCGGCAGCCGATCGCCCCAACCGGCTACAGCCAGCACCGAAGTGAGCGATCGTTACAACCGGTAGTTGTCCTATACGTGGTAGACGCGCCATGAGTGGCCTGCGGTCTCGAGGATCTCTCCGGCGTTGGACCAGGTGTATCCGGTGTGGGTGTTCTCGCTGTAGGCGGCGTTGTCGATGGCGCGTTTGGTGGTGCCGGGTTCGTAGCCGGTGTGGCCGCTGACGTGGTAGTTGCGGTTGGGGCTGGTTGAGGACAGCACGGAGCAGAAGTAGTGGTCGCAGACGGTGAAGGTGTCGGCGAGCTCGTACTGCAGGGGGATGTCCTGGCGTGGACCGAGAGGGAAGCATCGAGGCGGCGAGCACTCCTGCGCCGACGGTAAGGAACCACGTCGATGCGTGTCTACCCGCGCCGATGCGGTGTCGGAACGGCACAGTGGAGACATGAACGCAGACGACAGGAACATTCTGGCCCGGGGACGTGTGGCGACCAGGCTTCCGGCCCAGGACCTGGACCGGGCACGGCGTTTCTACTCCGAGCAGCTCGGTCTGGAGCCCGTGGACGAACGGCCCGGTGGGCTGCTGTATCGGTGCGGAGGCTCGGAGTTCGTCGTGTTCCGATCGACGGGAGCCTCGCCCGGCACCTTCACCCAGATGGCCTGGGAGGTCGACGACATCGAGACGGTCGTGTCGGAGCTCAAACGGCGCGGCGTGGTGTTCGAAGAGGTCGACGTCCCCGGGTTTCGAACGAGGGACGGGATCGCGGAGATCGAGGGGAACTACCCGAGCAAGGGCGCGCGGGGCGAACGCGGTGCCTGGTTCCGTGACAGCGAGGGGAACCTGCTGGGCATCGGCGAGCCGGTCGTCTGAGGGGAGCACCCGATCGGTGCCCGACGGACGCGAGGCCAGAGGTGTGGGGGCGGATACCGCCACGACCGGCACATCAGCCAAAAGCATTAGTTAGGAATATTTTCAATAGAAAGCATGATCGCTACGCTGATCATCCATGACTCCCACACACCCCGCGCGATGGCTGGCCGCGATGACACTCGCCGTCGGGCTGTCCGTGGCCGCCCCGGCGCACGCTCACGAGGCGGCCACGCCACCGGCAGGCACCCTCCTGCGCGGACTGGACCTCGACCGCGCGACCGTCCTCGACATGCAGCGCGCCATGGACCGGGGACGCTTCGACTCGGCGACGCT
>NZ_JBFBCE010000135.1:0-16756 GCF_040689595.1 Streptosporangium sp. NPDC051023
CGGTTTCGAGGCGGTGTCCTCGGTGGTGCACGGTACGACCGTCGCGACCAACCAGCTTCTTGAGGAGCGTGTCGCCGATCTGGGGTTCGTCACCACCGAGGGCTTCGAGTTCGTGCTGGAGATCGCCAGGCAGAGCGTCCCCGATGGTTATGGCAATTCCTACTTCTGGGTCAAGCCGTCCAGGATCGTTCCGGTGCACCGGATCAGGACCGTCGGCGGGCGCCTTGACCACACCGGTGCGGAGGTGCGGCCGTTCGACGAGGCGGGGGCGGTCGCGGCGGCGGGGTGGTTCAGGGAGCGGGAGATCACCGCGATCGGCGTGTGCTTCCTGCACTCCTATACCAACCCGGAGCACGAGCTGCGCATGCGCGAGATCCTCGAACGCGAGCACCCGGAAGCCGTCGTCTCGATCTCCAGTGACGTGCTGCGCGAGTACCGCGAGTACGAGCGGTCCGTCACGACCCTGGTGGACGCCGCCGTCAAGCCGACCATGCGCCGCTACATCGCCAACCTGTCCGGGCGCCTCGAATGGTCGGCCCTGACGGCGGGCGGCAGTGCCGTACCGGGGGACGGCGCCTCACTGGGAGACGGCGCCTCACCGGAGGGCGGCGCCGTGCCGGGGGGCGCGGCCGTCCGGGGGGCCGGGGTGCCGTTCTCGGTGATGAAGAGCAACGGTGGCGTGCTGTCGGCGGCCGAGGTCGTGCACCAGCCCATCACCACCGTCCTGTCCGGCCCGGCCGCGGGCGCGCTCGGCGCCGCGCTGGTCGCCTCGACCGCCGGGCACCCGTCGGTGATCACCCTGGACGGCGGCGGCACCTCGACCGACGTCGCGGTCGTGGTCGACGGCGAGCCCTCGCTGACCACGGAGGGCAGCGTCGGCCGCTACCCCTGCAAGATCCCGATGATCGACATCGTGACCGTCGGCGCGGGCGGCGGCTCCATCGCGTGGACCTCCCCCGAGGGCACGCTGAAGGTCGGCCCCCGCTCGGCCGGAGCCGACCCGGGGCCGCTCTGTTATGGCAGGGGCGGCACCGAGGTCACCGTCACCGACGCGCACGTCTTCCTCGGCCGGATTCCGCCGCACCTGCTCGGCGGGGAGATCCCGCTCGACGTTGACGCGGCCAGACGGGGGATCGAGGCGCTGGCGGGCAAGATCGGGCTGAGTCCCGAGCGGACGGCGGCCGGGATCCTGGAGATCAGCGCGTTCAACCAGTCGAACGCGATCCGCCGGATCACCGTCAAGCGAGGCCTGGACGTGCGCGACTTCCCGATGGTCGCCTTCGGCGGCTCCGGGCCCCTGCTGGTCTGCCGCTTGATCGACATTCTCGGCCTGCCCTCGGTGATCGTCCCGCCGGACCCGGGCAACGTGTCGGCGTTCGGGCTGCTCACCGTCGACGTCAAGAACGACTACGTGCGCACCTTCGTCACCAGGGACCTCTCCCTCGACGACGCCGCCGCCGTCTTCGGCGAGCTGGAGGGGCAGGCGGCCGAGGCCCTCGACCGTGAGGGGTTCGCCGCGGAGCGGCACGTCTACGCGCGCAGCGCCGACCTGCGCTACTACGGCCAGGCCTACGAGGTCAGGGTGTCCGCTCCGGCGGGACCGCTCGACGAGGCGTGGCGCGCCGAGGTGCTCGACCGCTTCCACGAGGCGCACCGGCGGCTCTACGGGTACGGCTACCGCGACGACCCCCGGCACGGCGTCGAATGGGTCAACCTGCGGGTCTCCGGCATCGGCCCCATCACCCGCCCCACCATCGGGCGCAGGCCGTACGGCTCAGCGGCCCCCCACCCCACGGGAACCCGCGAGGTCTTCTACGACGAGTGGGGCCCGGCCCCGATCCACCGCCGCGCCGACCTGACGCCCGGGGCGACGATCCCCGGTCCCGCGGTCATCGAGGAGTACGGCTCGACGCTTCCCGTGCACCCCGGTTTCACGGTCACCGTGGACGGGTTCGGGAACCTGGAGGTGCGCCGGACCGGCGCGCCGGGCGAGGGAGGCGAGGGAACGGTGAGCGGCCGATGAGCACGGGCGGGGACACGCGCACGGAGGCGGGCGGGCGGCGGGGAGGAGGCGCCGATCCGGTGCTGGTCGAGATCGTCGAGGGGACCCTCGCGTCGGTCGAGAAGGAGGTCGAGACCGCCATCGCGCGCACGGCCCGCTCCCCGATGATCCGCGACGCCCATGACTTCCGCGCGGGCATCCACGACGTACGGCTCCGCAAACTGACCGGCAGGTCCTACTCGGCGCTGGTCCAGCCCGTCGTGCGGGACTTCCCGATCGGGGAGATGCGCCAGGGCGACGTGTTCTTCCACAACGACGTCTACCTGTCAGAGGGTGGCATCGGCCACCTGCCCGACCTGTGCGTCACGGTCCCGGTCTTCCACGGCGGCGCGGTCGTCGCGTTCGTGCAGGCGTTCGGGCATCACGACGACATCGGCGGGGCGGTCCCCGGCTCCATGCCCTCGCACGCGCGCAGCGTGTTCGAGGAGGGGCTGATGGTCCCGCCGATCAGGCTGTGGGACGCGGGCGTGCCCAACAGGGCGGCGCTCACGATCATGACGCGCAACTCCAGGATGCCCGACTCGCTGGCCGGTGACCTGGACGCCGAGTGCTCGGCCTGCCTGATGGGCGCGCGGCGCCTGGCGGAGCTGTTCGACCGCTACGGGCGCGAGGCGGTCGAGGACTGCTTCGACGCGATCATCTCCACGACGACCGAGACGTTCCGCAGGGAGCTGCTGGCCAGGATTCCCGAGGGCACGTACGTGTGGGAGGACTACGCCGAGCACGACGGTGTCGACGCGCCGCGTCTGCACACCCAGCGGATCACCCTCGTCGTCGACCACTCCGCGCCCGCGCCGCTGCTCATCGACTTCACCGGCACGTCGCCGCAGGCCAAGGGGCCGATCAACCACGCGGGCGACTACGCCGACGGGGTGTTCCTGAAGAAGTGGCTCGCGCCGATCCTGCGCAACCTGGCCGAAACCCCGGAGCGGATGGCCGAACTGGACGTCAACGAGGGCGTCGTACCGCTCATCGAGATGCGCTTCCCGGAGAAGGGAACGCTGCTCACCCCGGTCTTTCCCGCTCCGACGAACGCCAGGACGTTCGTGATCCTGCGGTTGCTCGGCGTCCTGGCGGGCACGCTGGCCAAGGCCACCGGCGGCCGGATGCCCGCCGACCAGGAGACCATCCGCTACACCGGCGTATACGGCGACGACGCCGACGGCAGGCCGTACCTGATGCGGGAGGTCCTCGGCGGCGGCTCAGGAGGACGGTGGTACGCCGACGGGGAGGACACCATCCACGTCGTGCCCGACTCGCGCAACATCCCGGTCGAGTTCGCCGAGTCCCGTTGGCCGTTCCTGGTCGAACGGCTCGGCCTGGCCGTCGACTCCGGCGGCCCCGGCCTGCACCGGGGCGGCCTCGGTTACGACAAGCACCTGCGGATGCTCCGCGACGCCTCGTTCATGTCCATCGCCGACCGGTCGATCCTGTCCTGCTGGGGGGTGAACGGCGGTCACGCGGGACGGCCCTTCCTGGTGGAGATCGAGGGCAGGCGGATGGAGGGCCTGGTCGACGACTCACCGGTCCGCGCGGGGGAGGTCATCCGGATCCGCACCACCGGGGGCGGCGGGTGGGGCTCCCCGCTGGAACGCGACCCCGCCCTGGTCGCGGCGGACGTCCGCGACGGCAAGGTCTCCGTCGAGGGGGCCCGCGACGACTACGGGGTCGTCCTGTTCGGCCCCCGCGACGACCTCGGGGTGGACGAGGCCGCCACCGCGTTGCGCCGCTCAGAGCTGCTCGCCCTGCGCTGGGAGACCGGGTCTCCGTTCTTCGACCGGGGCCCAGGCTTCCCCACGCTGTCGGGCGGGCTGCCGTACGCCGAGGTCGATCTGATCTGAGGCCCCGCGCGGGGAGATCGCGGGAGGGCAGGTCTTGCCCGCGCCTGCGCGAGGCGGTTCGATGGAGGCATGCCCTCGACGATCACCGCGGTACGGCACGGCCAGAGCGAGTCCAACGTGGCCTACGCCAGGGCCGCGGCGGCCGGGGTCGCCGTCGTCCTGACGGTTCCCGACGCGGACGTCCCGCTCACCCCGCTCGGCCGCGGGCAGGCCACCGCGCTCGGCAGGCGCCTGGCGGTGGGGCAGGCGCCCGAGGTGGTGTGGTGCTCGCCGTACTTGCGGGCCGTGCAAACCTGGGAGCTGGTCGCCGCCGAGCTGGACGCAACTCCCGAGGTGCGACTGGACGCGCGGCTCGGAGACCGCGACATGGGCAGGCTCTCGGGGATGAACCTGGCCGCGATCAGGCAACGGTTCCCCGAGGAGGCGGAGAGGCTACTGCGGGCGGAGTACGGCTACCGCGCGCCCGATGGGGAGAGCTTCTCCGACGTCGCCTCCAGGGTGCGCGAGACGGTGAACGCCATGCGCGCCGAGTGCGCGGGACGGCGGGTCCTGGTCGTCGCGCACGACGCCGTGGTGCTGATGCTCAAACACGTGATCGAGAAGGTGCCGCTGGAGTCCGTGTCCGTGTTCGCGCCGGTCGGGAACGCCTCGGTCTCCGTCTGGCGGGGGTCACGCTCCGAGATCTTCAACGACGACCGCCACCTACGGGACATATCAGTCTGAAGCTATTCATTGCTTTCCCATTGACGAGTGGTCTTTCCTGCGGTCTGCTGCGCTAGTCACCGGTATCCGGCATCGGCGAGGCCCCGGGAGGGAGGCGCATGCGTCCGCGCGCGATGGTGGCGAGCCTCGTGCTGGCCATGGTGTCGGCGTTCGCCGCGTCTCCACCGGTCGTCCCCGTCGTGGCTCCCGCCTCAGGCCCCGGCTCCGCGTTCGTTCCCGCCGCGGTCCTCGCGGCTCGGGCTCCGCAGGCCATGGCCGGGTGTGACCCGATAGCGGGCCCGCAGTGCCTGCTGCCCTTCCCCAACGACTGGTTCACCACGAACGCGCGCACCGCGACCGGGCTGCGGGTCGACCTCTCCGCGGACGCCATGCCCCGCAACGCGGCGGGCACCCCGATCGACCCGGCGCGGTGGAACACGGCCGACGGCTTCTCCCCGGGCTCCATGCTGCTGGCGCACGTGCCGGACCTCGACCTCGCCAAGACCGGCGCCGCGCCCGTCACCGACATCGGCTGGTCGCTGCGGCGCGACGCCCCCATCGTGATCGTCGACACCGTGACCGGGGAGCGCTGGCCGTACTGGGCCGAGCTCGACGCGGGCACGACCGACCCCGGCAGGCGGGCGCTGATCATCAGGCCCGCGAAGAACTTCAGCGAGGGTCACCGCTACGCCGTCGCGCTGCGGGGCCTGAAGGACGCGGAGGGCAGGGCCCTTCCCGTGCCCGAGACCTTCGGCAGGCTCGCGGGCGAGGAGCTTCCCGCCGACGACCCGCTCGCGGGACGGCAGCGCGCGCTGCACAGGACGCTCGCCGACCTCGCCGCGGCGGGGGTCGACGCACGAGGGCTCGACCTGGCGTGGGACTTCACCGTGGCCAGCGAGCAGGGCATCGCCGGCCCGATGCTGAGCATGCGCGACCAGGCGCTACGCGCGCTCAAGGGAGCCTCGCCGCGGTTCACCGTCGACGCCGTCACCGACCTCACCTCCGAGCAGGACCCTGACATCGCCCGTGAGGTCGCGGGAGAGATCATGGTCCCGAACTACCTCGACAAGCCGGGAGGCCCGCCGGGGTCCGGCCTCAACCGGGGCCAGGACGGGCGGCCGCGCCCGCTCGGTGACACGCTGAAGGCGCGCTACCAGTGCGTCATCCCGCGCTCCGCCTTCACCCGGCCCGCGGGTCCCGTCCTGTACGGCCACGGCCTGCTCGGCAGGGCCACAGAGGTACGCGCGCGCGACGTGCGGGCGATGGCGGGACAGCAGGGCTTCGTCTTCTGCGCCACCAAGTGGATCGGCATGTCCGACGAGGACGCCCAGCACGTGGCGGGCGTGTTCCAGGACCTCTCCAGGTTCGGCACGGTCCCCGACCGGCTCCAGCAGAGCCTGCTGAACTTCGTCTTCCTGGGCCGGGCGATGATCGGCCGGGACGGTTTCACGAGCGACAAGGCGTTCAGGAACGAGCAGGGCAAACCGCTGATCGACCGGCGGGCCGGTCTCGCCTACGACGGCAACAGTCAGGGCGGCATCGCGGGCGGCGCGCTGGTCGCGGTCTCTCCCGACGTGCGCAACGCCGCCCTCGGCGTGCCGGGGATGAACTACAGCACGCTGCTCGACCGCAGCACCGCCTTCCAGCCGTTCCAGCGGATCATGGACGCCGCCTACCCCGACGGGCTGACCCGGCAGATCTGCTTCGCGCTGATCCAGATGCTCTGGGACCGGGCGGAGACCGACGGCTACGCCGAACACCTGACCGACGACCCGCTGCCCGGCTCGCCCCGCCACCGCGTGCTGCTGCACGTCGCCTTCGGCGACCACCAGGTCTCCACGGTGACCGCCGAGGTCGAGGCCCGCACGGTCGGGGCACGGATCCACCAGCCCGCCGTCGCCGAGGGACGCGACCCCGACGTGACGCCGTACTGGGGGATCAGGGCCCTGCCCTCCCGGCCGTACGCCGGATCGGCGCTGGTCGTCTGGGACAGCGGGGCCGTCACGCCACCGGCGGCCAACCTGCCTCCGCTCGGTGCCGCATACGGCAGGGACCCCCACCAGGACCCGCGCAACGATCCCGCGGCCCGGGTGCAGAAGGCCCACTTCCTGCGGGAGGGCCTGGTCGTCGACGTCTGCGGCGGCGCCCCCTGCATGGCGGTCCCGGCCGAGCAGGTCGCGGCTGCGCCGTACAGCCCCGGGCTCAGACCCTGACGAACTCGCCGGGGACACGGGCGCCGTCGAGCAGCAGGTCGGCGCGGGCACGGGTGTCGTCGGCGGTGAACCACTTCTCCTCGGCGAGCCTCCACTCCCGCCACTGCGCGGCGAAGCGCTCGCCGTCCCTGGCCAGGACGCGGGCCTGGCGGAGCTTCGCCGGTGCCCCGACCCAGACGGTGAAGGCGGCCGGGGTCGTACGGCGGGCCGTGCTCACCCCCTCAAGGAGCAGCACCGGTGCCACCGGCACGTCCACCCAGTCCGTGTAACCGCCCCTCACCCAGTCGTAGCGCCGGTAGCGGCCCGGTAGCCCCGCCGCCAGCGGGCCGAGCACCTGCTCCTCGACGTTCCCGAACCACGCCTGCGGCACCTCGTCCCACGGCACGGGGAAGTCGTCGCTGTGGACCACCTGCGCCCCCAGCGCCTGCGCCAGGCGTCCGGCGAAAGTCGTCTTGCCCGACCCACCGGGTCCGTCGACCGCGACGAGGCGCACGGGCCCGCACGAGGGCGGCAGCCGCCGGATCGTGTCCGCGAGGTCCTCGAAAGAGATGATCTCCTCCATTCCCCCATGGTGACAGCCGCGACGCGAGGGCGTTGCCCGGCCCGTAGGGGTGGAGGCCGGAGGGCGGGGCTGGGAAGATCTCCGATGTGCCGGGCCTGGATGCGGAGCGGCGGAGGCCGCCTGGCAGGCTGGCCGATGATGGAGGCAATCCCTCCTTTCCCGTGCCGGTTCGGCTAGGCTCGGCGACCACTACTGGAGGTTGATCTTGCAGGGAGCCCTCGGCGACATCGTCGTACTCGACCTCTCCCGCGCGCTGGCGGGACCGCATGCCGCGCAGATGCTCGGTGACCTGGGTGCCCGGGTGATCAAGGTGGAGCACCCTGGCGGGGGTGACGAGTCCCGGGGCTGGGGGCCGCCGTTCGTCGGCCCCGGCCACGACATCTCCACCTACTTCCTCGCGGCCAACCGCAACAAGCAGTCGATCACCGTGGACCTCAAGTCCGCCGAGGGCAAGGCCCTGATCGAGCGTCTGGTACGGCAGAGCGACGTCCTCATCGAGAACTTCCGCACCGGCGTCCTGGACAGGCTCGGCTTCCCCGTCGAGCGGCTGCACGAGCTCAACCCCCGCCTGGTCGTGCTGTCGATCACCGGCTTCGGCCACGACGGCCCCGAGGGCGGCAGGCCCGGCTACGACCAGATCGCCCAGGGCGAGGCCGGGCTGATGAGCCTGACGGGTCCCGCTCCCGACGAGCCGTACCGGGTCGGCGCCTCGATCGCCGACCTGCTCGGCGGGATCCACGGCGCCTACGGTGTGGTGGCCGCGCTCTACGAGCGTGAGCGGACCGGGCTCGGCAAGGTCGTGCGGACCTCGCTGCTGGCCTCGGTGACCGGCGTGCACTCCTATCACGGCACGGCCTGGACGGTCGGCGGCCAGGTGCCCAGGGCGGGCGGCAACCACCACGCCTCCATCGCCCCCTACGGCGCGTTCCACTGCGCCGACGGCATGATCCAGATCGCGGTGGCCAACGACGGGCAGTGGCGGAAGGTCGCCGTACTGCTTGATATCGATCCGGATATCCCGAAATATGCGACAAACAGGGATAGATTTGCGCACCGCCTCGACCTGATCGCCGACATCGAGCAGGCCCTCGCCAAGCACGACCGGAACCACTGGCTGGCCGCGTTCGCCGAGATCGGGGTGCCCGCCGGAGCGATCAGGTCGATCGACGAGGTCTACGCCTGGGAGCAGACCCGCTCCCAGGGCCTGGTCGTCGAGGTCGACCACCCGGTCCTCGGCACGATCGAGCTGCCCGGTCCGCCGCTTCGCTTCGACGGTGAGCCTCCCGTGCGCCACGCCGCCCCGCCCACGCTGGGCCAGCACAACGACGAGGTTCTCGCGTGGCTGGAGGAACGTGAAGGATGAGAGTCCGCCCCACGCGCCTTCTGTCCCACGGGAACAGGGGGGACGGGGGATGACCCCTGCCAGGCCCGACGCCCGCACGCTGATCGACACCTTCCTCGACCCGGGGACGTGGCGGTCGTGGGACGAGACGCCCGCCGATCCGGCGCCGCCCGGTTCCGACTACGCGGAGGAGCTGGCCGCGGCCCGCGCCAAGACCGGATACGACGAGTCCGTCGTGTCCGGCGAAGGACTGCTCGAAGGACGCAGGGTCGCGGTCGTCGCCTGCGAGTTCTCCTTCCTGGCCGGGTCGATCGGGGTCGCCGCGGCCGAGCGGCTCACCGCCGCGATCGAGCGGGCCACGGCCGAACGGCTCCCGCTGCTGGCCGCCCCCGCCTCGGGCGGCACCCGGATGCAGGAGGGCGCGCTGGCGTTCGTGCAGATGGTGAAGATCACCGCCGCGGTGGTCGCCCATCGTGCGGCGGGCCTGCCGTACATCGTCTATCTGCGCCACCCGACCACGGGCGGAGTCTTCGCCTCCTGGGGATCGCTCGGGCACGTCACCGCGGCCGAGCCCGGCGCCCTCATCGGGTTCCTCGGGCCGAGGGTTTTCGAGTCGCTGCACGGATACCCCTTCCCGGAGGGCGTCCAGGTCTCGGAGAACCTCTTCGCCCACGGCCTGGTGGACGCGGTCGTCTCCGCGGAGCAGGCCAGGGAGGTCGCCGTCAGGGTCCTGTCCGTGCTGTGCGCCCCACGCGAGGGCACGCTCACCGAGCCGGGGCCCGAGGGGGTGCCCGCCGGGCCCGCCATGCCTGGTGAGCCCGCCGCGCCCGGTGAGCACGTCCAGCCGACCGAGGCCTGGGAGGCGATCAGCCGTTCCCGCAGGGACGACCGTCCCGGGGTGCGCGAGCTGCTCAGGTTCGGCGCCCGTGATGTCACCCCGCTCAACGGCACCGGGGAGGGGGAGAACGACCCGGGCCTGCTCATGGCCCTGGCCAGGTTCGGCACCGCCCCGGCCGTCGTGCTCGGCCAGGACCGCAGCCGCGTGCAGGTGGCCGCGCCCTTCGGCCCCGCCGGGCTCAGGGTCGCCCGGCGCGGGATGCGCCTGGCCGCCGAGCTGGGCCTGCCGCTGGTCACGGTGGTCGACACCCCGGGGGCCGCGCTGTCCAAGGCGGCGGAGGAGGGCGGCCTGGCCGCGGAGATCGCCCGCTGCCTGGCGGACCTGGTCGTGCTCGAGGCACCGACCGTCTGCCTGCTACTCGGTGAGGGGGCAGGGGGCGCGGCCCTGGCACTGCTGCCCGCGGACCGGGTGCTCTGCGCCCAGCACGCCTGGCTGTCGCCGCTGCCTCCTGAGGGGGCATCGGCGCTGCTGTACCGGAGCGTGGACTTCGCCCCGGAGATCGCCGCCGCACAGGGCGTGAAATCCACCGATCTGCGGCGTGACGGCATCGTCGACCGGGTTGTCCCCGAGCTGCCCGACGCCGCCTACGAGCCGGAGGCCTTCTCCCGTCGGGTGGCGCGCGTCCTCGAACACGAGATCACCGGGCTGCTGCGGACGGCCCCCGCCGACCGCCTCACCGCCCGCCGGGCCCGCTACCGGGCGCTCGGGACGGTGTGAGGCCGGGGGTGCGGCCCTTTTGAGGCCAACGCCCCCTCCTGCTTCCTGAGGACTCCGGGAGACCGGGGCCTGGGGCCCGTTCTACGGTTCAGAGGGCGCCGGGGTGAGGGAGATCGGGACGCGCTCGATGCGGATGGAGAAGACCTCGTCACGGGGGACGACGACCTCGTAGGCGCCGTGGTCGACCATCCAGTAGCCGAGCGCCTCCGCCTTCAGCCCGCTGTGCCCGGTGTAGGCGATGTGCAGGCTCTCCTCGCCGTTCTCCTCGGAGACGTCGAGGACCAGGCAGGGCTCTCCGCCGAACGCGCCGACCGTGCGGACCAGCACCAGCCAGTCGAGATCCTCGCGGGGGACGATCGCCCGCCAGTAGCCGGAGGCGGCTTCGAAGCCCTGCTGGGCCTCCTCGTTGAACAGCATGACCTCGGAGTCACCGGGGCCGAGCGCCGCCACATAGGTCCGGTTCGCGTAGTGCGCGACGAAGCCGGACGCCACCGGCTCGATCTCTCCGCTCATGAGGCCCGCCGCCAACCGAGCCCGTCGTAACGGCCGAACAGCCGTTCCTCGCCGGACGTCATGTGAATGATCTCCGCCCCCGCCGGGATCGGCATGGGCGTGGTGTGGAACTGCGGCACGACGTGCTCGCGCGAGGTGGTGAAGCCGTTTCCCGCGAACGGGGGCGCGTCGTTCCAGTCACCGCCCATGTGCGGGCCGTAGGGGACGACGTAGTTGTCGATGTCACGGGCGAACCAGCGCATCAGGTAGAGCTCGGGAACGGTCACGGTCAGCTCGGAGCCCTCGAATCCCAGGTCGAGGCCCACGAAGAGCTGAGCGGGCGTCGTCAGGCGGGCGCAGTCCTGCACACGGTAGACATATCCCGATATAACGGTCCGCCTGCCGGCGAGATAGGGAACGAGCAGTCGAGGCGGGATGACCTTCTGCATCTGCGTTCTACGCCCAGGTGGCTCACTCACGGTCGCATTTTACGATCTGCTGGCGTGAAGCCGCCGGTGTTCCAGGCACGGTAGGGCATTCCGGGTGGTAATCGTGATCTGAGGGTCGAGGACGCACGTCTGCACGGCGGGCGCGGGGCCGAGGTCGGCGCGGACGACGCCCATCGGGTCGACGAACATGCTCCTGCCGATCCCGAAACCGTCCCTGGCCTCGGGATTCGGCGCCTGGCCGACGGCTGCGACCCAGGTGGTGTTCTCGATCGCGCGGGCCCGCACCAGGGTCGCCCAGTGCTCCTCCTTCATCGGGCCCGAGCCCCACGCGGCGATCACCGCGAACAACTCGGCCCCCTGGTCGACCAGCGCCCTGCCCAGCTCGGGGAAGCGGATGTCATAACAGGTCACCAGGCCGATCCGCAGCCCGGCCAGCTCGACCACGGTCGGGGTCTCGCCCGGGGCGACCAGCTCGGACTCCCTGGCGCCGAAGGAGTCGAACAGGTGGATCTTCCGGTAGGCGGCCCTGATCTCGCCCGACTCGTCGATGGCGACGGCCGTGTTGTGCACCCGGCCCTCTCCGGGCTCGAACACCCCCGCGATCACCGAGAGGCCGCACGCCTTCGCGGACTCGGCGAGCCCGGTGACGAACGGCCCGTCCAGCGGCTCGGCCAGGTCGGTGATCCGCCTGCCGTACCGGGTGAGCGTGGCCTCGGGGAGGATCGCCAGCTCCGCGCCGTCCGCGGCGGCCCCCTCCAGGGCCTCGCGGGCGCGGCTCAGGTTGACTGAGGGCTCCTCGGAGACCGGGATCTGGCACAGTGCGATGCGCGTCACGCCTTCGACCCTATCCGGCTGTTGGGCACCCTTTCCATCCAGGTGAGGCATCGCCACGCCCATTCCGCCGGGCCGTAACGGAACCTCTCCAGCCATATCCGGCTGAAAACCACCTGCGCCGCCAGCACGACGACGGTCAGCGCGACCACGGCGAGCCGGGTCGGGTCGGCGGTGAGCAGCGGCAGCGCCAGCAGGATGGCCAGGGTGCTGAGCAGGTAGTTCGTCAGTGCCATCCGGCCGAGCGGGCTCAGGATCGCCAGCAGTCTTTCACGCGCCCTGCTCCGCAGCAGGAGCAGCAGCCCTGTGCAGTACGCCGTCGCGGCGGCCAGCCCGGCCGTGGGGTAGAGGCCCCGGAAGTACAGCAGGCGGTCTCCGGCCGCCGCCCTGACCCACAGGTAGCCGAGCACGACCGCGAGGATCGTGCTCGCCAGGAAGACGGGCGTCAGCAGCCACTCCGGCGGCTCGTACTCCATCATGGCCATGCCCAGCAGGAACAGCCCGGGGACGAGGATGACGCCGCCTCCCTCGCGCACCGCCCACACCGTCATGACGACCCCGAGCAGCAGCACTCCCAGGCGCGGCAGGAACGAGGCGGGCAGCAGGACCATCACCCCGAAGATCGCGTACGGCAGGAGCACCTCGCCCGGGTTCACCGTCTGGTGCAGGAAACCCAGGCAGCCCAGCGCGGCCAGCCTGCGCAGCAGCACCAGCCGGGGCTGGTCCGTCCGGCCCTCGGCCGACCTGAGGAACAGCACGAAGCTCAGCCCGAACAGGAACGAGAAGATCGGGTAGAACCTGCCCTGCAGCAGGTTCTCGACCGCCCAGTCGACCGCGTTCCGCTCCGGGCCCTTCAGATGCTCGCGCGTGTGCTGCCAGGTGTTGACCAGCATGATCCCGCACACCGCGAATCCGCGGAGGGCGTCCAGTTCGTGCAGCCTTCGGGTCACAGAAACCAGACGTACCACCACACAAGCATTTCTACGCCGACGACCCCTGTCATAAGCATGCCAACCCCGCTAATCCATGTCCTTTGGCGGGAGCGGCGGAGGGGGTGGGCCGGGGCTTACGCTGACGTATGTGAACGATCCCCTGGTGGCGCGGATGCGCGCGTTCGGCACGACGATCTTCGCTGAGATGTCGGCGCTCGCCGTACAGACCGGCTCGATCAACCTGGGACAGGGCTTCCCCGACACCGACGGGCCCGCCGCGATGCTCGACCGCGCGGTCTCGGCGATCCGCGGCGGCTCGAACCAGTACCCTCCCGGCCCCGGCGTCCCCGAGCTGCGCCAGGCCGTCTCGGAGCACCGCAAGGCCCACTACGGCCTCGACTACGACCCCGACGGCGAGATCCTGGTCACCGTCGGCGCGACCGAGGCGATCGCGGCCTCGATCATGGCGTTGTGCGAGCCGGGCGACGAGGTGATCGCCTTCGAGCCGTACTACGACTCCTACGCCGCCTCCGTGGCCCTCGCCGGGGCCGTGCTGCGCCCGGTCACCCTGCGTCCCGTCGAGGGACGCTTCACCTTCGACCCGGCGGAACTGCGCGCCGCGGTCGGCCCGCGCACCAAGGCGATCCTGGTCAACTCACCGCACAACCCCACGGGAACCGTCCTCACCCGCGCGGAGCTTGAGGAGATCGCCCTGCTCTGCCAGGAGCACGACCTGGTCGCCGTCACCGACGAGGTCTACGAGCACCTCGTCTTCGACGACGTCGAGCACATCCCGCTGGCCACCCTCCCCGGCATGCGCGACCGCACCGTGATGATCTCCTCGGCGGGCAAGACCTTCTCCGTCACCGGCTGGAAGACGGGCTGGGTCTGCGCCCCGCCCCCGCTCGTCCGCGCGGTTCAGACCGTCAAGCAGTTCCTCACCTTCACCGCCGCCGCGCCGTGGCAGCTCGCCGTCTCCTACGCCCTGCGCCACGAGCTGGAGTGGGTCTCCGGCCTGCGCGCCGATCTGGAGTCCAAGCGCGACCGTCTGGCGGCCGGGCTCCACACCGCGGGCTTCGAGGTCTACCGCCCCGCGGGCACCTACTTCGTCCAGACCGACATCCGCCCCCTCGGCTTCACCGACGGCCTCGCCCTGGCCCGCGAACTGCCCGCTCTGGCGGGCGTGGTCGCCATCCCCACCCAGGTCTTCTACGCCCGCCCGGAACGCGGCAGCCACTTCGTCCGCTTCGCCTTCTGCAAGAAGGACGAGGTCATCGACGAGGCGGTGCGCCGCCTCGCCGGCCTGGGCGAAAGGAGAGAGGGCGGAGCATGACGACCTCGCGTGCTCCGGGCGGTGTCGTCGTCCCCGCTGGAGCACGCCTGTTCCTGGCTCCCGACCCTCGATTCCGTGGTGACCGCTCCGTCCGGTGGGCGGGTTTCTACGCGATCACCTGGACGGGGAGGCGTTTCGCGCGTACCGCTCCGCGGATGGCCTTGGCGAGCAGGCCGTACTCGGGGGCCCTGGCCGAGCTGGCGCGGTAGGCCAGGCCGATGGTCCGCCCCGGCGCGGGGGATTCGAAGCGGCGCAGCGCCAGCCGTACCCGCTTGCCCGTCTCGACCGGGACCGCAGACTCGGGCAGCAGGGTCACGCCGAGGCCGCCCGCGACGAGCTGGACCAGGGTCGGCAGGCTGGTCGCGTAGGTGGCGGCGGTGGCGCGGGCGCCGACCTCGCGGCAGACGTCGATGGCCTGCTCGCGCAGGCAGTGCCCCTGGTTGAGCAGCACGATGTCCAGCCCCTTGAGCACGTCGCGGCCCAGTGGCGTCTCCGCGCCCGCCAGGGGGTGGTCGGGGGAGAAGGCGAGCAGGAAGTCCTCCTCGTAGAGGGGCTCCTCGACCAGCCCGTTCGTCTCGGTCGGCAGCGCCAGCAGCACCATGTCCAGGCGGCCCTCGCGCAGCTCCTCCAGGAGGGTCTCGGTCTTGGCCTCGTGCACGGTCAGCTTGAGCCGGGGGAACTTCCGCGAGAACATCGGCAGCAGCGCGGGGAGCACGTAGGGGGCCACCGTGGGGATCACCCCCAGATGCGCGGGTCCGTGGAACGGCTCCCGGTTCTGGGCCACCTCGCCCATCAGGTCCTCGACCGCCCTGAGCACCCGTGCCGCGTGCACCGCGACCCGGTCGCCCGCCGGGGTCAGCAGGACCTTCCTGGTGGTCCGTTCCAGTAACTGAGTGTGCAAAGTCTCCTCAAGGGCCGAGACCGCGCTTGACAGCGCGGGCTGGCTCATCCGCAGTGAGGTGGCCGCCTCTCTGAAGTGAAGATGGTCGGCGACTGCGAGGAATGCGCGCAGTTGGGCGATGGTGGGGGTTGGCTCACTGATAAGGATCACCTGTCAGATTCGTTCGACTGCTCGATTTCTCGAATCAATGCTAGGTGCGGCAGTGTTGGCTCCGACAACGACGTCCCTTGTGAAGGAGATCCGGACTTGCTCACCATCGGTGACCACTTTCCTGAGTTCGAGCTGACCGCCTGTGTCTCCCTGGACGCGGACAACGCGTTCGCCCAGATCGACCACAAGTCCTACGAGGGCAAGTGGAAGGTGTACTTCGCGTGGCCGAAGGACTTCACCTTCGTCTGCCCGACCGAGATCGCCGAGTTCGGCCGCCTCGAAGGTGAGTTCGCCGACCGCGACGCCCAGGTCCTGGGCTTCTCCGTCGACTCCGAGTTCGTCCACCACGCCTGGCGCAAGGACCACCCCGACCTGCGCGACCTGCCCTTCCCGATGCTGTCCGACATCAAGCGCGAGCTCTCCGCCGAGCTGGGCATCCTGGGCTCGGACGGCGTCGCCCAGCGCGCCACCTTCATCGTCGACCCGAACAACGAGATCCAGTTCGTCATGGTGACCGCGGGTTCCGTCGGCCGCAACGTCAAGGAGGTCCTGCGGGTCCTCGACGCGCTCCAGTCGGACGAGCTCTGCCCGTGCAACTGGAACAAGGGCGAGTCCGGTCTGGACGCGAAGAAGCTGCTGGCCGGCGCCTGATGTCCGTCGACAACCTCAAGAGCGCCCTGCCCGACTTCGCCAAGGACATCAAGCTCAACCTGGGCTCGCTCGTCACCACCTCCTCGCTGGATGAGCAGCAGCTCTGGGGGACGCTGCTCGCCTGCGCGGCGGCGACGAGGTCCCAGCGCGTGATCGCCGAGATCGCCGGGGAGGCGGCCGATGTCCTGTCCGCCGAGGCGTTCAGGGCGGCCAAGGCCGCGGCCGCGATCATGGCGATGAACAACGTCTACTACCGGTCGATGCACCTGATCGGCGACGAGACCTACGCGACCATGCCCGCCAAGCTCCGCATGACCGTCATCGGCAACCCGGGCGTGGACAAGGTCGACTTCGAGCTCTGGTCGCTCGCGGTCTCCGCGATCGGTGGCTGTGGCCGCTGCCTGGAGTCCCACGAGCAGGTGCTGCGGCAGGCGGGGATGCCCCGCGAGCAGATCCAGGAGGCCATCCGGATCGCCGCGGTCGTCAACGCCGTCGCCGCCGTCCTGGAGTCGGAGGCGGCGCTGGCCTCGGTCTGAACGTCGGGCTGATCCACCGCGGCGGGGGGGGGGCCCCGGGCGGGGGGGCCCCCCCCCCCCCGGCGGGGGGGCCGGGGGCGGGGCCCCCCACCCCGGGCCCGGCCGGGGCGGAGGGCGAACCACGTGTAAACACCACCAAACAAA
>NZ_JBFBCE010000136.1:0-16602 GCF_040689595.1 Streptosporangium sp. NPDC051023
AGCTCCTGCTGGCTCCAGCCCATCGCCTCCCGCAGCCTGCGCAGCTCGGAACCCCAGTAGGCGCTGACGCTCGTACTGGGATCCAGCTCTTTCGGCGCCCCCGGCCTCCATAGAGGACGGGGGCGCTTGTGGCTCCGGCTGACATGGCGGTGTTGGCTGGGTGGCTGTGCGCGGGTGGGCAGCGAGACATTCTTGACTCGCCTCGCCAGGGGCGTATCGTCCGATTTGGAAAGTTTCTTACCTGAAAGTGCCGTTCACCTTCGGAGTCGGAGGAAGTGCACGTGAAAAGAAACCGGACCGCGGCCGTGTCCGCCACCGCCCTGCTCACCGCCTCGCTGCTGGTGGGCTCCGCATCCCCCGCCCACGCCACCCTGACAGGCTGCACCGCGTGGCACTCGGGTAACACTGCCTACAGCCAGTGCACGGGTGGCACGGGCCGGCAAATGATCAACGCCGAGGGCCTGCACGTAGACCCTCAGGTGGGGTACATCTACCGCTCTGGCGACCCAGTAGGGGTGGGCGAGATATCGGTGGCGTCCATATCGGGCAAGCTGGTCGGCTACAGAATCATTTTGCTCGACTGACGCGGCACTGAACGACATGACGGCGCCCCCGCCTCTACGGAGGACGGAGGCGTCGTGCCGTAACCGCCGTTGCGGAATTCCCCTTAATGTCCGCTTCTGGCCATGGTGGGGTGAGAGCGGTCTCCCGCGTTACCTTCGAGGCGCTCCTTGAACACGGTCTCGTCCTTCGCTTCGGAAAGGGCACCTCATGACCTTGATCAAACGCCTCGCCGTCGCAGCGGCCGTCGCGGTTTTCGCGGCCCCGCTGGCGGCGCTTCCGGCCGCCGCCGACCCGCTACGTAAGTACGTCTGCGCGGACGGGGGGTGGTTAGACGGCACAAACCTCATCCTGGAGGGCTTTAGATGCACAGGCCCCCCGAACGCTCCCGGCCCTGCCTCGGTGACGATTACTGGCTCGCAGCGCACCTACGTTCTCCGGATCGTGGTTTTCGATGGTTCGAACTTGATGGGGCGCAAATGAGAGTGCGACCCGCGCTGCTCGTGGCCGCCCCGTGTTGCCCTGGCGAGGCGGTCGCAGGCGGGTAAACAGTAGGACGCCCCCGCCTCCAGTGCGCGCGGAGGACGGGGGCGTCGTGGTGTGTGGCTGTGGGCTGGTGGCTGCGGCGGCAGTGACCGCTAAGTTCGCCAGTAGATTCCTACGCCGCAATGGGTCTTCACCGTTCTTCTGCTGGGTCCCGCCCAGCGCGCGTACTGGGCGGCGGACGCCCGCGTGCAGGAGGTGACGGACGCGTTGCCGTCGTCGGTCGCGATCGTGGCGGGGGAGGCGGAGGTGTCAGAGGAGCAGCGAGCCGAGCTGGCGGAGGCGCGGGAGGCCCGCCTGCAGGTGCTGGAGGCGCTCGACCGGCATTCGTTCTGGGGGCAGGTGGGGAGCGCCGGTACGACGCCCGGCTGGTGCTGAGGAAAGCCGCCAAGGGCTGACCGAGCGGCGTGCCCCGGAGTGGCCAAGGTGCGTTCAGCCCGCCTGGACACCCTGGCTGATGTACACCACAAAGCTGTAGCCCCCGCGGTCGGGCAGGCAGCGGCTGGTCGGCTCACCGTACGTCGCGACGATGTCCCGTTCCGCCTGGCATTGTTCCAGGGTGGGATAGGGGCCATACCTGATTATCCAGAGGGGCGTGCTGGTTTGGGTGGTGCCGGAAGCTGGTGCGGCGCCGGCCAGGGTGCTGATGGTCAGCGCCGCCGCGAGCAGGGCCGCAGCAGGTAATCGGCGGATCTTCACGGGTGACTCCTTACGGCTGGGTAGGAGAACACCTTCAGAGGACCACCGTCTACCAGCTCTGAGGACCTCTCGATTCCCTATATTTCGGCCGCATGGTCTGTGCTCCGCGACTGTTTCGCTGGGCCTGAACGGTGGCGCTGCAGAAAGCCGCCAGGGCGTGACCGCGGCGCCGGACGCCCGCTGGCTCAGTAGCCCACGAGGAAGTAGAAGCCGGCACGAGGAAGATCGGTGTTGTACTCGCAAGGCCAGACGAAGCTGTAGGGGGGGTGCGCGAGGACATAGTCCCGGTATTCGTTGCACGCTGTCATGTTGATGAAGGGGCCTACCCACAGTATTTGTGTGCCGGTCTGAGTAGTGGCGGAGCTGGTCTGAGCGGTGGCGGCAGCGGGAGCGGCCAGGGAGGCGGTGCCCAGTGCCACTGCGAGTACGGCGGCGTGGAATCTGCGGATGTTCACTCCGGGTGGCTCCTCACGGCTTCACGGGAAGGGGAGAGCACCTCAAGATGACCATGAATCGCCGGGGGTGAGGAGCTTGCATTTCCTCATATTTCGGCCGCATGGTCCGTGCCCTGAATCTGTTTCGCTGGGCCTGAACAGTGGGGCGCATCGCGCATCCTGTAGGGGGGTGAGCACCGGGACTGGCACGGGGCGTGGATGACGCTACAGCAGGCAGCCAAGGAGTAAAGAAGCCGCCCGGTCTCTCAGCTCATGTACACCCTGAAGACGTAGCCATAGGAGATTTTTATGCAGGGGGTGGTCGGGTCGCCGTCTTGGCGGACTTCTTCCCGTTTCGCTTGGCACTCCGCCAAGGTGAGGTAGGGGCCGTACGTGACCACCCAGTACTGACCGGAGACGTGCGCGCTGGTCTGAGATGCGGCGGAAGCGGGCGCGGCGGTGCCCAGTGCGGCGGCGCCCAGCGCCGCCGCGAGCAGGGCTGCGGCTGATAATCGGCGGATCTTCACGAAGGTCTCCTTGCGGCTGGGGTAGGAGGACACCTTCAGGTGACCACCGATCGCCAAGGTCGGGGAGCTCCCGGTTTTCCATATTTCGGCTGCATGGTCCAGCGGCCGGGGCCGCTTTGTGCTGTGCTGACAGCATGACGATGGACGTGACCCTGCACGGCGGGCCGCCACTACGAGCGGCCCCGGCTACAGAAAACCGCCAGGGCCTGACCGCGTAACCCGGACCTCTCCGCCCACTGGCTCAGTAGGCAAGGAGGAAGTAGTAGCCGTCCGGAGCGCTCTGGGGGCCGCCGGGGCCGTAGTAGTGAAAGCAGGGGGAGACATAGCCGAAGTAGCCATGTGTGCTGGCGTACGTCTGCCGACTCTGGCACTCGGTGGTGGTGGTGTATGGGCCCTGCGGATCAACACGCATGGTAGGGGCGGCACTGGTCAGGACGGTGGCGGAAGTGGGGGCGGCACCGGTCAGGACGGCGGCGCTCAGCGCCGTCGCGAGTACGGCCGCGCGGAATCTGCGGATGGTCACTGTGGGTTGCTCCTCACGAAATCCGTTGGGATGGGGAGAGCACCTCAAGGTGACCATGGATTGCCGGGGGCGAGGAGCTTGCATTTCCTCATATTTCGGCCGCATAGACCGCTTTCGAGGGTTGTTTCGCCTGGCCTCAACGGCAGAGCGCCCCGCTGTCCCTTGGGGTGGATGGCGCTGCAGAAGGCCGCCAAGGGCTGACCGGGTGGCGTGCCCCGCGCTGGTGGCCGGGGCGCACCTGTCAGGGGTCAGCGGTGCCCAGTGCCGCCGTGAGTAGGGCAGCGGCGGATAGTCGGTGGATTTTCACGGTGGCTCCTTGTGGCTGGGTAGGAGGACACCTTCAGATGAGCACTGATCGGCAGGGACGGGAGCTCCCGGGTTTCCATATTTCGGCTGCATGGTCCGTGCTTCCCGATTCTGTTTCGCCGGACCTGAACAGCGGAACGCCGCCCGCTCACGACTCACCGGCACGGGGAACGGTTTACCTGATCTTGCGAGCCGGTTACACATTCATGACGTGGCGATGGCAGATCAACGACAGAGGCGAGTCAAAGTGATGGGGCGGTGAGCGACCTGTTGCAGCTTCATCCGCTCGGAGGTTGATCGATCATGCGTTTCCTTACCCTGTCCGCCGCCGTGGTCTCCACGGTGGCGGCCCTCGGCATGGCCCTCGCGCTCGCCGCGGTCGCCGCCTCATCCGCTCCCGGTCAGGCCTCGCCGAGCGACAGGCGCTGCATGCCTCACCCGGACCCGGCGACTGGTCGCCCCTGGACCTGTTGCTGGCGGCGGAGACGGCGATGAGTTGCGGCCTCGACAAGTCATTGGCGAGTGCCTTCCGCTTCTGCGTGCTCCAACCGTCGGCGCCGGAGCGCCAGGCGTTGGCGAGCGGCACCATGTGGTCGATGTCGACCGCGCTGGCCGAGGTGAGGGTTTTGCCGTTGAGGTCCTCATTGCCCTTGCGAGGGGTCGCAACGTGCGTGGGAACCGCGCCAGCCGGACCACGCGGCTGTCCTCATCGCCCCTACGAGGGGTCGCATGGGTGGTGAGACATTCTTGACGCGCCTCGTCCAGGGCGTATCGTCCGATTTGGAAAGTTTCTTGCCTGAAAGTGCCGTTTACCTTCGAAGTCGGAGGAAGTGCACGTGAGAAATCGAGTTACGGCCCTGTCCGCCACCGCCCTGCTCACCGCGTCGTTGCTGGTGGGCTCCGCATCCCCCGCCCACGCCACCCTGACGGGCTGTACCACCTGGCAGGAGGGGTACATCGTCTACAGCAAGTGCACGGGCGGCACAGGCACGCAAGCGGTTTACGTGAGCGGCGTGCACGTGAACCCCGCAGTCGGATGGATCGCTATGACCGGCCCCCGGGTGGGGGTGGGCGAGATATCGTCGGTCAACTTCCCAGGCACCGTGCGGTATCGATGGACCACCTTGTACGACTGACGCGACACCGAGCGGCATGACGACGCCCCCGCCTCCACGGAGGACGGGGGCGCTGCTTGTTCGTCCATGACGGCTGCGGAGCTCCGGCATACGGTCTGGGTATGGCCGAGGAGACGCGCACGATGACTATGGCCGCCTGCCCGGCCTGTGCGTAACCTGCCCGATGGGCGGTGGCCCCATCTCCTCGGGAGGCGACTGGAGTCGCCGGAACGCGGCGTCGGTGCCCGTGGCGAGGGCTGGACCTGATCCACCGCCGCCGCGCTCCCTCAAGCCCTGCGGCGTTGAGACCGCCCCCCTTCCCCTGCCACGGCGCCCGAAGGAGCCGGAAGGGGAGCGTGGGACCCATAGGGGTCGTAGGGGCCACAATGCCGACTTGAGAGAAAACCCGGCATGGCCAATTGCGGGCTTTTTGGACTGGAATTTCGGGCCGACTCTCCGGGTGCGCCGTCGTGGGCCCTCCTCCCGCTCGCGGTGAGCGGGGCGGCCGCGTGCTTGCGTCAGTGGCTGGTGCTCCCGTCCTCGGCAGCAGAAGGGAGCGGCGCCTATCGTGTGGCTGCCGCCCGGCTGAATGGGCGCCTTGACCTCAAGTCTGATTGAGGTTGCATGCTCGGGATCCATATCGGCGAACGGATGGGAGTCGGGCGGTATGCAGGTGGTTCGGGTGATCCGGTTTGGGGGCCCGGAGGTGCTGGTGCCGGGTGAGGCATCGGATCCGGTGGCCGGGGCGGGCCAGGTCGTGGTCGATGTGGCGGTCGCGGGCATAACGTTCGTCGAAACGCAGATCCGGCGTGGCGTCGACAAATGGCACGCCAAGCCGTCGTTGCCGTATGTGCCGGGCGGCCTGGTGGCCGGACGGGTGGGTTCCCACGCTCATCGACCCCGCTGAGGCGCGGTCCAAGGGCGTGGACGTGATCGGCATTGAGCAGCTTTTCGATTTCGGGCCGAATGTGGCGCGGTGGGCGGAGCAGATGATGTCCCAGGCCGCCGCCGGGCTCGTCCGGCCGGTCATCGGGCAGACCTTCCCGTTGGAGCGCGCCGCCGACGCGCACGCCGCGATCGAGAACCGCACCGCCGTGGGCAAGACCCTGCTGCTGGTCTGACGACATCCGTGCCAAGAGCATCGACCGAGCCACCGAGAACGTGGAACCTCGCCACCTCGAAGCCGCTGACCCTGACCGGCATCCAGCTTTACCCGTTTACCCGTACTCAACTCTGCACTCCAAGGAGTGCACGGGCAGGAGACGCATGATGAAGGGCGGCCCGCGGCGCGGTTCCGCCCTTCGCGGGGGTGTTCCGCCGTGGCTCCAGGAGCCATAACGCCGGGTGGGGGGCCTGAAAGCCTGGCGGTGCGGTGAGGGCGGCCGGACGGGAGGGTGGGTAGGGGTAGCCCGCAAAACTGTCCCCTTCTATCCCCTTCTGCGAAAGGGCACCCCTATGTCCCTGATCAAACGTCTCGCCGTCACCGTAGCCGCGGCGGTTCTCGCCGGGCCGCTGATAGCGGTTCCCGCCGCGCATGCGGCTGGGGACTATGTCTGCGACGGTGGGCTCTTTTTCAATCGTCCCGCCGGGAGTGGCCTGTGGCACGTCTGGGGTAATCCGTGTACCGGGTCGGGAGATGGAGGCGTCAGCCTGATCACGCTCTCGTCGGGGTCGGACGCGGGTGTCTACCAGTGTCAGGCGGCACGCTGGTTCAGCAGCACCTGGGTGTCGGGGAGCTCTTGTGCCCGTGTTGACCCCGTCGAGCATCAGCCGTAGCCAGGGGCAGGCGTGCCGGCGCCCCCGTCCTCCAGTGCGGAGGACGGGGGCGCCCGTGGTGCCGGGGGGCAGGATCCCCGCGGTCCGGTTGCCCGGACGCCGAACTCCTTCCCGGGAGGGCACGGCCGTACGGCCGGGATGACCGGCACTGGACGCTGGACCGGGTCGAGGCGGTGATGGGCCGGATGTTCCGTCTGCCGTAACCCGCCGTCCGGAGCGGGGAAACCGCTCAGGCGTCACGGGCCGGTCGTACCAGGTGCCGGCGCCGGGCGGGCGAGCGCGACGGGGACGATCACGGCCTGGAAGGAGCGGGTGCGGCCACCACCGCGGCGGATGTGGAGGGCCTTGACGTGCTTCCCCCGGCGGGTATTTTTCGTTCAGGAAAGTTTCTTAAGTAAAACGTTTGTCTGGCGCCATTCACCCTTCGAGGACCACCGGAGGAAGCGCACATGGAATTCAGAAACCGGACGGCCACATTCTCCGCCGTCGCACTCCTCACCGCCGGACTGCTGGTCGGCACCGCCGCCCCCGCCCAGGCGGTCCTGGACGGTTGCACCTTCACCCAGGTGAGCAACGGCTACATGTACAGCAAATGCACGACCGGCAGCGGGGAGCAGCGGCTCGTCGTCGGCTATGTCGATCGGACGGGAGGGCCTCGCAGGCTCGCCGAGGGGTCGTGGGTGGGGGTGAACCAGGAATCCAGCGTCGGTTTCTCCGGGACATTCCTGTACTGGTGGATCGAGAAGCGCGGCTGAGCCTGGGCACGGAGACGCCTCCGCTCCTCCGACGTGGAACCGGTCCGGAGACGCCTTCGGCCCGATGCCGTGGCCCGTCAGAGGCTCGGCGAAGGCCCGGCCTGTGACGAGGCGGCGGTGCCGGCCACCGAGTTGGCGCGCCGGGGTGCCATCGGCGACGGTGGGCGACTAGGTTGCAGATTAGGAAGATCGGCTCGACGTTCGCCCACCGCTTCCCGAATCCGGCTAGGACACCTGTGCGCATCACCTACGAAACCGCGGCGGCGCCCGGCCGTCCCTCCAACGAGGACTTCGTGATCGCGGGGTCGACATGGGTCGCCGTCCTCGACGGGGCGACCGCCCCGGCGGGGGTCGATTCCGGCTGCCGTCATGACGTGCCCTGGTTGGTCGCCGAGCTCGGCGGCGCGCTGGCCGGCCGGCTCGCGACGCGGCCGGAGGAGGGGCTGCCCGATCTCGTGGCCGACGCCATCCGGGCCGCGATGACGGCCCACGCCGGCACCTGCGACCTGACCAACCCCGACAGTCCCTCCTCAACCGTGGCCGTGCTGCGTGAACGGGGAGGCCTGCTGGACTACCTGGTGCTGTGTGACTCGCCGATCGCGCTGCGGCACACGGACGGCACCGTCCAGGTGGTCCATGACGACCGCACCGACCACCTGCCCGGCGGCCGGCCGTACAGCCTGGAGCTGGTCCGCGCGCTACGGAATCGGCCGGGCGGCTTCTGGGTGGCGTCCACGGCCCCGGAGGCGGCGTATGAGGCGCTGTCGGGATCGGTGCCCTCGGAGAAGGTGACGGGTGTCCTGCTGCTCACCGATGGCGTGACGCGGCTGGTGGAGTGGTACGGCCACAGCTGGGAGCAGATGACGGCGGTGGCCGCAACCAGGGGGCCTGCGGAGTTGATCGCCCAAGTACGGCGGGAGGAGCTGGAACGGGGTACGCCGCACGCCGCGAAGCCGCATGATGACGCGACGGCGGTCTGGCTCTCCTGGTGAGTGCTCTCGGTGCCGGAGCGCGGCGGCGGTGCCCGTGACGAGGGCTGGACCTGATCCACCGCCGCCGCGCCTGCTCAACGATCCCGAAGCACCGTTTGAGGCCGCCCCCCTTCCCCCTCTGCCACGGCGCCCTGGGGGCCGGAAGGGGAGCGTGGAGCCCATGGGGCTCACAGGTCACAATGCCGACTTGAGGCGGAAAGCGGCATGACCAATTGTGGGTATTTTGGACTGTTATTTGCGCCGATCCTCCGAGCCGACGGGACGGGGTCGCTCCTTTAACGCGGTATGTCCGGCGCGCGCGTCCCTGTGCGAAAAGCCCTCTCAAAAGTGCGCCTGTTCGTGCGGAGAAAGGGATTCATCGCGCGGCCGTTGTTCAAACGCGCCGTGCGTTAGCGTCCAGGACGTAGATCATCCGGGTTCTGGAAGGGCTGTGAATATGCGCAGGTCACGTATCACTCCATTGGTGGTCGTCGCCGTCACGCTGGCCGCCACGGGCATCGCCGTTGCGACACCCGTGCTCCCGGCATCGGCCGCGCGCGTTGACGCCACCTGCGCCAACGGCGCCGACGATGCGAGGACCATCCAGGCCGCGATCGACTCCTCGAAGGAGGGCGATGAGATCGTCTTCAAGGGCCCCTGCCTGATCAACGCGACCATCACCTTGCTCGACCGCCGCACCTACCGGGGTGATTCGAAGGCGGGGGCCCTGATCAAGCAGGCGGACGGCGCCAACCTGCCCGCCATGCTCGCCTCGGAGAGCTGGGTCGGCGACCAGCCGTACAGCTCCGACACCGTCCGCGTCGAACGCCTCACCCTGGACGGCAACCGGGACAACAACACCGGCACCGTCGGACTCATGCTCAGGTCGTGGAACAGCCGGATCTACGACGTGGACATTTTCGGTGCCCCCTCGGACGGCATCCGTCTCAGCAACCCGTCGAAGAACGGCACCCTGCTGCGGAACACCATGGTGAACAGCGTCATCAGCGACGTCTACATCGAGGCGTCCGGCGGCGCGGGCATCAAGGTGGTCGACCCGGGCAACTCCATCACCGACTGGACCCTGCAGCGCTCCTGGATCGCGTTCAGCGGCACGAGCGCCATCGAGTCGGACAACGCCGCGGGCTGGGTGATGAGCGACCTGCACCTGTACGGAGTCCCGAAGCACGCGATCGACGCCCACCGGTGCTTCGGCACGTCCATGCAGAACAACTACATCGAGGACTTCGGCGGCGAGGGCGCCGCAGGCCAGACCTATTTCGGCATCCGCTGCGACCTTCAGGGCGAGGCGAACAGCACCATAACCGGCAACAGGATCCACAACTTCGTGCCTCCGGCCGCGGAGCAGGCCGCCGCCCGGAGGGCGCACCCGCTCGGCACCGCGCCGCTTGAGCGGCACCGATCGTTCACCACGGCGCTGCCCGCAGACAGCAAGTACGTCTACCTCGCTCTGGACGGGGTGAACTACGGGGGCGGCCACGCCTCGGTCACCGGCAACACCGTGCTCGGCCACGGTACGAAGCAGGAGACCGGTCTGCTCTACAGCAAGGCGGACGGCAACTCGATGTCTATCGCCTCGACCGGCAACCTGGTCGACAACGTCGGAGTTCCGCGAGCCGTCGGACGCGGCGTCAGAGTCACCAGGGGCTACTGACACGGGCGGCGGGGCGGCGCGCGGCCGGTGCGCGCCGCGCCGGAAGGCCCGCTGAACAAAAACCCCGCCCCGCGCGTCCAAACGGGCATGGAACGCAATAACAGGGTGCGACGGCTCACGGCCATCTCCCTCGCGACGGCGGGCACGCTGATGGCGGTCGCGGCGTGCGCCTCGCCCGCGCAGCCGGGAATCGCGGCGAGCCCGGCGGGATCCGCCGCCGTACGGCCCGCGGAACACCCGGCGGACACCGGCACACGGGCCGGAGCCACGGGAACGAGGGCCACGGGAACGAGGGCCACGGGAACGAGGGCCACGGGAACGAGGGCCACGGGAGCGAAGGATGAGGACGCGAGGACGGGAGCCGCCGGGGCAGCGTCCGGGGGCGCGGGCCTCCCCACGGGGAAGGCCGCGGCGGGGCGCTGCCGTACCGAGGGTCTCAAGGCGCGCACGGGTGAGGGAGACGCGGGGGCGGGGCAGCGGTACGCACCGCTGGTGCTCACCAACACCTCGGCGAAGACCTGCTGGGTTTACGGTTTCGTCGGCCTGGTCATGTTCGACGGCAACGGCGACGCGTTGCGCACCCGGGTCCGCAGGGAGAACGTCCCGGCGCACCGGGTGACGCTGCGCCCCGGCGCCTCTGCCCACGCCAGGGTCCATTGGACCGTGGTGCCGGGCCAGGGCGAGTCCACCTGCCCGTCGATGGCACGGTTGATGATCATTCCGCCGGACGAGGTCGCGCACCTCGAGATCCCCTTCGCCGGGATGGTCTGCGGGGACGGCCGTCTCGACATCACCCCGATGACCGCGGGCGCCCGGCTCTGAGCGCGGCGGCGGGCGTTCTCCCTGCGCCCGCTTCGGCGCGGCCGTACGCGATGCTCTCCGCCGCGCGCCACCCGCCCCGGAAATGATCGATGACCGCGACCTGCCCGCCTAGACTGGCCGCAACCACGAGAACGGAGTTCGGCGGCTATGCGGATCGGACTGTTGCTCAGCGAGCCGAAGGGGCCCGGCGAGCTGGGCGAGCTGCGGGAGCGGATCGTGCGGGCGGCGGAGGAGGGCTTCTCCTCCGCCTGGATGTCCAACATCTTCGGGCTTGACGCGCTAACCGCCCTCGCCGTCGCGGGCGGCGGAGTGCCGGGGATCGAGCTCGGCACCGCCGTCGTGCCCACCTACCCGCGTCATCCCGCGGCGCTCGCCCAGCAGGCGCTTACGGTCAACGCCGCGCTCGACGGCAGGCTCGCGCTCGGCATCGGACTGTCGCACCAGGTTGTCATCGAGGGCGTCTACGGCTACAGCTTCGACAAACCCGCCCGGCACATGCGCGAGTACCTGTCCGTCCTGGTGCCACTTGTGCGCGGCGAGCAGGCGGACTTCGAGGGGGAGACCCTCAAGGCGCACATCGGGCTGACAACCCCGGGCGCCGGGGACATGCCGGTGCTCATCGCGGCGCTGGCCCCGCGCATGCTCAAGCTGGCGGGAGAGCTGGCCGACGGCACCGTGCTGTGGATGACCGGCCCCAGAACCGTGGCCGAGCACGTCACGCCCGCCGTCACCGAGGCCGCGCGGGCCGCGGGACGGCCCGCGCCGAGGATCGTGTGCACCCTCCCCGTCTGCGTCACCGATGACGTTGAGGCCGCGAGGGCGCTGGCCGCCGAGGTGTTCGCGATCTACGGTGAGTTGCCTTCCTATCGGGCGATGCTCGACAGGGAGGGCGCGGCGGGCCCGGCGGACGTCGCGATCGTCGGGGACGAGGAGACGGTCTCCGCCCAGATCGAGTCGCTCGCCCTGGCCGGGGTCACCGACTTCGTCGCCGCGGGGTTCGGCGGGAGTGGCAGGACGCGGGAGTTCCTCAGGACCCTCCTCTGAGACTCCCGGCCTCGCCTGCCCTCATGATCGCTTTCCTGGACCGCCAGGACATGATGGACCAGCGGGTGAGCGCCGACAGGATCGAGCCGACCGACAGCACGGAGCCGACCGAGAGAGCCGAGGCTGCGGAACCGATCGAGAAAGCCGAGGCGGCCGAGCCAACCGAGCCGATGGACAGCACGGAACCGGCCGACCCGATCGAGAGGATCGAGTTGGTCGAACCGATGGACAGGATCGACCTCTTCGACCCCACGGACCACAGCGAATCACGATTTTTCGGCATGACGGAAATCATGCTCTATCCGGCGATCGCTGGGAATCCGGGCACCTCGCCCGGCGGGTGCGCCTGACGGTCCCGGTCGTCGTCATGCCGTGGGGCCGGCACGCGTTGAGGCCGAGGGCGCTTGGGCGGCCATGACGCGAGGGCGTCGGGCGGCCGGGGCCCGCCGGAGGGCGGGGAGCGCCATCCTTCAGACGCCGAAGGCGCTCAAGGTCGCCCACGCCGTGCCGAAGCCGACCAGAACCCCGGCGGCGACCTGGGCGGGAGTGTGGTGGCGCAGCCGTACCCTGGCCCAGCAGATCGTGACCACGACCAGCGCGCCGGTCACGAGGGCGGGTACGGCGGGCAGCACCCGGGAGAGCACGACCACGGTGCCCGCGGACACAGCGGCGTGGAAGGAGATCTTCCACCTGAGCGTGATCGGGACCGTCACCGCGAGCGCGGCCAGCATCGCGGCCACCGTGGAGATCAGCAGCAGGGGAGCGCCGAGCCAGACCATCAGCACCAGCGCGGCCAGCACCGCGCAGACGGCGACCAGCAGCGGCTTCGTCCTGCTCGCGCGGTCGACCAGATGGTGGGAGTCGAGCCGCCCAGAGCGGACTCCCGCCAGGATCACCCCGGCGGGGACCCCGCCGCACAGCGCCGAGGCCCCCAGCCCCCACACGGCGCCCCGCCAACCGTCCGCCATCAGCCCGACGACCGGGGGCAGCACGATGACCAGCAATTGCGGGGCGAACAGGCCGGTGACCCAGCGGGCGGTCGCCGTCATGACCGTCTCGTCACGCTCATCGCGTGCCATTTCCCGACCGCTCATGCCACTCCCTGCCGCCGCGAGGTTCGTCGGGATAACCTTGCCAGGCAGGCGGCCCGGGAACGAGGTCCCGCAGGCCGCCGGGGCGCCGTCGGCTTACGGCACACGGGACGGGACCCGCCGCCGTGTGCCGCGCGGGTCAGTCGTTGGCGTGCAGAGCGCTGTTGAGCTCGATGCCCGTGCCCTTGCGGTGCACGGCCTCGACGGCACCCGAGGTGGAGTTGCGGCGGAACAGCAGGCCGGAGGCGCCGGAAAGCTCGGCGGCCTTGACGACCCGATTGTCGGGGAGGGCGACCTTCGTCCCCGACGTGACGTACAGGCCCGCCTCCACGACGCAGTCGTCGCCGAGGGAGATGCCGACGCCGCTGTTGGCGCCGAGCAGGCAGCGGCGGCCGATGGAGATGACCTGCTTGCCGCCGCCGGACAGCGTGCCCATGATCGAGGCGCCGCCGCCGACGTCGGAGCCGTCGTCGACGACCACGCCCGCCGAGATGCGACCCTCGACCATGGACGTGCCCAGCGTTCCCGCGTTGAAGTTGACGAAGCCCTCGTGCATCACCGTCGTGCCCGCGGCCAGGTGCGCGCCCAGGCGGACGCGGTCGGCGTCGGCGATCCGCACGCCGGAGGGCATCACGTAGTCGACCATCCGCGGGAACTTGTCCACGCCGTGGACGGTGACCGGGCCCCGGGCGCGCAGGCGCAGCCGTACGGTCTCGAAGTCCTCGACGGCACACGGGCCGTGGTTGGTCCACACCACGTTGCTGAGAAGGCCGAACAGGCCGTCCAGGCTCTGCCCGTGCGGCTGGACGAGGCGGGCGGAGAGCAGGTGGAGGCGGAGGTAGGCGTCGTGCGCGTCGACGGGGGCCTCCGACAGCTTGGTGATCCCGGTGTGCACCGCGACCACCTCGACCCCCCTGGCCTCATCGGGCCCGAGCAGCGCGGCGACCTCTGGGCCGAGAGCCTGCACGGCCTCCTGACCGGTCAGCCGCCTGGTGCCGGGGGAGGCGGGCTCGCCCAGTTGCGGAGCGGGGAACCAGGTGTCGAGCACGGTCCCGTCTGAGGTGATGGTGGCGATACCGACGCCGTGGGCGCCGGAGGTCTGAGCTGCTGCGTTCACGCCGACCAAGCCTAGTCAAAGCCGGTGCAACGACCGCACGCCGAGGGGTGTGGTCGGCGTGTGCCCGCCTCGCACCGTCAATAGCCTGGCCGCCATGTTGCACGGCATCGATGTGTCGAACTGGCAGGGCGCGGTCGACTGGGGAGGCCACGCGGACAACGGCGTGGCCTTCGCCTTCGCCAAGGCCACGGAGGGCGGCACCTTCACCGACCGGTGGTTCGAGCGCAACTGGGCCGGCATGCGGGAGAGCTGGATCGTCTGCGGGGCCTACCACTTCGCCAGGCCCTCCGGCGACCCCGAGGAGCAGGCGCGCCGCTTCCTGCGGACGGTCGGGCGGGCCGGCGGCCTGCGTCGCGGCGATCTTCTGGCCCTCGACCTGGAGACCAGCGACCGCCTGCCCGCCAGGAAGGTGGCCCGCTTCGCGCGCCGCTGGTGCCACGCCGTCACCGCGCACGCCGGGGTGCGGCCGGTGATCTACACGTTCCTGGCCTTCGCGGACAACGGCAACTGCGCCGGACTTGAGGACTATCCGCTGTGGATCGCCGCCCCCGACCATCCGACGGGCAGGCCGGAGGTCCCGGTGCCATGGCGCAGATGGACCATTCACCAGTACTCCCACAGACCGCTGGACCGCAACGTCTTCCGAGGAACCCGGGCCGAACTCGTCTCGCTCGGCTACCGCCGTCGGCGGCATGCTGAAAAAAGGCGTGGCGGACACCGGTAGCATCGATCCAGAGTCGGATTTTCCGAGAACCAGTGTCGCGTCCACCGAGGAGCAACCGTGTCCGCCGTGTCAGAACTTCGCATCACCCTCGCCGGAGCCGAGCGTGTGGTGGCGGAGGGCACGACGTACGGCGACGTGCTCGAAGCCGACGGCCGCTCCGTGGTCGCCGCCAGGGCGGGCGGAGAGCTGAAGGACCTGGCGGCGCCGGTGTCCGACGGCGACGTGATCGCGCCGGTCGAGGCGGGCAGCGTCGACGGCAGGGCCATCGTGCGCCACTCGACCGCGCACGTCATGGCCCAGGCCGTGCAGGAGATCTTCCCCGACGCCAAGCTCGGCATCGGGCCGCCGGTCGAGAACGGCTTCTACTACGACTTCGACGTCGAGCACCCGTTCACCCCCGAGGACCTCAAGCGCATCGAGAAGCGCATGCGCGAGATCGTCAAGCAGGGACAGCGTTTCTCCCGCAGGCGGGTTTCCGACGAGCAGGCGCGTGAGGAGCTGGCGGCGGAGCCGTACAAGCTGGAGCTCATCGGCCTCAAGGGCGGCGGGGACGCCGAGGAGAGCGTCGAGGTCGGCGGCGCGGAGCTGACCATCTACGACAACCTCGACCCGAAGACCGGCGAGCTGTGCTGGAAGGACCTGTGCCGGGGGCCCCACGTGCCCAGCACCCGTTCCATCCCGGCCTTCAAGCTGATGCGCACCGGCGGCGCCTATTGGCGGGGCAGCGAGAAGAACCCGCAGCTCCAGCGGATCTACGGCACCGCGTGGGAGTCGCGGGAGAAGCAGGAGGAGTACCTCCACCTGCTGGAGGAGGCCGAGAAGCGCGACCACCGCAAGCTGGGCGCCGAGCTCGACCTGTTCTCCTTCCCCGATGAGCTGGGCTCGGGCCTGCCGGTCTTCCACCCCAAGGGGGGTGTGATCCGCAAGGTGCTTGAGGACTACTCCCGGCGCAGGCACGAGGAGGCGGGTTACTCCTTCGTCAACACCCCGCACATCACCAAGGGGCACCTCTACGAGATCTCCGGTCACCTCGACTGGTACGCCGACGGCATGTTCCCGCCCATGGAGCTCGAAGGCGCCAAGTACTACCTCAAGCCGATGAACTGCCCGATGCACAACCTGATCTTCGGGTCGCGCGGGCGCTCCTACCGTGAGCTGCCGCTCAGGCTGTTCGAGTTCGGCACCGTCTACCGCTACGAGAAGTCCGGCGTCGTCCACGGCCTCACCCGTGTGCGCGGCCTGACCCAGGACGACGCGCACATCTACTGCACCCGCGACCAGATGCGCGACGAGCTGAAGTCGCTGCTCAGGTTCGTCCTGGACCTGCTGCGCGACTACGGGCTCGAAGACTTCTACCTGGAGCTGTCGACCAAGGACCCGGTCAAGTTCGTCGGCTCGGACGAGGACTGGGAGGAGGCGACCGAGACCCTGCGCGATGTCGCCGAGTCGGAGAACCTGGAGCTCGTCCTCGACCCCGGCGGGGCGGCGTTCTACGGGCCGAAGATCTCCGTGCAGGCCCGCGACGCCATCGGCCGCAGCTGGCAGATGTCGACCATCCAGCTCGACTTCAACCTTCCGAAGCTCTTCGAGCTGGAGTTCCAGGCGTCCGACGGCTCGCGCCAGCAGCCCATCATGATCCACCGGGCGCTGTTCGGCTCGATCGAGCGCTTCTTCGGCGTCCTGGTCGAGCACTACGCGGGCGCGTTCCCTCCGTGGCTCGCCCCGGTGCAGGTCGTCGGCATCCCGATCGCCGACGCCCACGCGCCCTACCTGCAGGATCTGGCCAAGAAGGCCCGTGAGCGGGGCGTCAGGATCGAAGTCGACGGTTTCACGGTGGGTGTCGCCGTCGGTTTCACGGTCGGTTTGATCGTGGGTTTCACGGTGGGTGTCGCCGTCGGTTTCACGGTCGGCTTGACCGT
>NZ_JBFBCE010000137.1:0-15992 GCF_040689595.1 Streptosporangium sp. NPDC051023
TCGAACTGGCACGTCATCGTGGTCAACTCCAACTGCTCGGCCATCGGCGGCTGTATCCATGACCACGTTTCTGACCTTCACGATTCTCGGGCTGGTCCTGGGGGCGGTGTACGCCATCGCCGCCTCGGGACTGGTCCTGACCTACAACACCTCGGGAATCTTCAACTTCGCCCACGGCGCGCAGGCCATGCTCGGCGCCTTCCTGTACTGGCAGTTCGTCTACGCCTGGAACTGGCCCGTCTGGCTGGCGCTGGTCGTCGTGCTGGGCGTCGTCGGCCCCGTCATGGGTGGCCTCCTGCACAGTCTGATCATGAAGGGCCTGCGTGAGACCGCCGACGTGACGAAGATCGTCGTCACCGTCGCCGTCCTGCTCGGGATGGTCTACCTGTCCCAGTGGATCTGGCATCCGGAGGAAGCCAGGATCGTCGAGATGTTCTTCGGCTCGAACGCGAAGGTCGAGTTCTCCGGCGTGGTCATCCGGGTCCACGAGATCATCTGCCTGGTCACGGCCGCGGCGATCGCCGTCGGCCTGCGGCTGCTGTTCACCCGCAGCAGGGTCGGCGTCGTCATGCGGGGCGCCGTCGACGACCCCGACCTCCTGAGGCTCAACGGTCACAACCCCGAGCGCGTCGCCGCCCTCTCCTGGATGCTGGGCTCGACCCTCGCCGTGCTCGCGGGAATCCTGATCACCCCGATCGGCGGCGGCGCCCTCCAGGCGAACGCGCTGACGCTGCTGGTCATCGACGCGTTCGCGGCCGCCATGTTCGGGCGCCTGCGCAGCATCCCGCGCACCTTCGTCGGCGCGATCATCCTGGGCATGACGGCGACGTACGTCATGGCCTACTTCCCGTCCGCGTGGGCCTGGACCGGGAACTTCCGGGTCTCGCTGCCGATGATCATCCTTTTCATGGTGATCATCGTGCTTCCGCAGGAGCGCCTGCGGGGCGCCGCGGTCCGGACCCGCGAGCGCTACCGGGTGCCCACGGTGCGCAAGGCGGCGGCATGGGGCGCGGCCCTCGTGGCCGTCGTCTACCTGCTCAAGCTGCTCATGGTCGAGACCTCGGTCACCACGTTCGCCCTGGGCATGACGTTCGCGATCATCGCCCTCTCGCTCACGGTGCTCACCGGGTACGCGGGGGAGCTGAACCTCGCGCCGCTGTCGTTCGGCGCGGTGGCCACGATCGTCGCCTTCCACTTCGGCGTCGTCGGCACGGGCCTGGCCGCGCGTCTCAGCGTGTGGGGGGTGCTGCTGGCCGTGCTGGTGACCGCCGTCGTCGGCGGCCTGGTCGCGTTGCCCGCGCTCAGGCTGCGCGGGCTCTATCTGGCCCTGGCGACCATGGCCTTCGGCGTCTTCCTGTCGAACATGGTGTTGCGCGACACCACGGAGCACACGCTCTTCGGCGTCACGTTCTCGCTCTTCCCGAACGGCTCGTTGATCATCCCGCCGCTCAAGATCGGGCCCCTCGACCTGCGTGACGGCGACACGTTCCTGATGACCGCGACCGTGCTCTTCGCTCTGATCGGCGTGGGCCTGGTCGCGCTGCGCAACAGCGGGTACGGCAGGCGCCTGGCCGCGATGAAGGACAGCCCCGCCGCGTCGGCCATGCTCGGCCAGAACCTCGTCAAGCTGAAACTCAGCGTCTTCATGATCTCGGCCGCCGTCGCCGGTCTCGGCGGCGTTCTGATGTCCAGCGCCATCGGCTCGGTCGCGTCGGAGAACTTCGGCATCATGGCCGGGCTCGCGCTGCTGATGCTGACCGTCGCCGCGGGGATCGGCTACGTCAGCGGCGCCCTCTTCGGCGGCCTGATGTCCGGCGTCGGATTCGTGATCCTCGTCGGGACCTTCAACGACCTCGCCGCCGCGAACCCCGACATGGCCACGATCTACACGACCATCGGCAGCCTGTCCGTCGTCGCCACGGCCCTGCTCGGCATCGGCGTCGGCAAGAGTCCAAGCGGCACCGTCCACGACGTCATCGAGAGCTACCGGACGCTGCGGAACGCCAGGCCGGTGCTGGTCGGCGGCGCCGTGGCCGAGGCCGTGCTGTACGGCCTCGCACTCGCCGGGATCATGGACAACTGGTGGTTCGCGATCCTCACCGGCTGCCTCGTCATGACGCTGCCGGTCATCGGGCGGATGGTCATGCCGCGGGCCGTACCGGGCGCAGAGCGGAAGGCCCGCAGGGAGACACCGCTGGAACTGGCTGGCGTCGACGAGCCGTACACCGAGGAACTGCGGCGCGAGATCGACCGCGCGCTCGGCCTTTCCGGCTACGGCAGGGGACCCGCACCACGCGGTCGCCGCGCGGCCGGGGAGGGAGTCGAGGAGGGAAACGTCCATGCCGTTGCTTGAGACGCAAGGCATCACCGTCCGCTTCGGCGGCAACACCGCCGTCGACAACGTCAGCATCGGCGTCGAGGAGGGGCGGATCACCGGACTGATCGGGCCGAACGGCGCGGGCAAGACCACGCTGTTCAACACCGTCACCGGGCTGCAGCGGCCCGCGGAGGGCAGGATCCTCCTCGACGGCGCCGACGTCACCCGCCTGCCTCCCGCCAAACGCGCGCGCAGGGGCATGGCCAGGACCTTCCAGCGGCTGGAGCTCTTCCTGTCGCTGTCGGTGCGGGACAACATCAGGGTCGCGGGCGACATCCTGCGCTCCAGCACCGGCAGCCGCGTCGACGTGAATCGGGAGACGGAGCGGGTGCTCGATCAGACGGGCCTGCGCGACATCGCCGACCTCGACGTGTCCGACATCCCGACAGGGCGGGCCCGCGTCGTCGAGGTCGCGCGGGCGCTGATGACCTCGCCGCGCGTGCTCCTGCTGGACGAGCCCGCCTCGGGCCAGACCGAGCAGGAGACCGAGGCGTTCGCCCGGATGCTCGGCGGCCTCGCGGCGGAGGGGCTGGCGATCTGCCTGGTCGAGCACGACCTCCCGCTGGTCATGAAGCTCTGCGCCACGATCCACGTGCTCGACTATGGCGCCGTCATCGCCTCGGGAACCCCGAAGGAGATTCAGGAGTCGCCGGAGGTCATCGCCGCCTACATCGGTACCGAGGAGGTCACGGCATGACCGGTCAGATCGACGCGGGTCACGGTGAGGTCGCCAGGCCGGGCGATCCTCCCGGGCCGGAGCCCCTGCTGGAGTTGGTGGGCGCCCGCGCGGCGTACGGTCCGATCGAGGTGCTGCACGGCGTCGACCTGAAGGTCGGCGCGGGCTCCGTCCTCGCACTCCTCGGCCCGAACGGCGGCGGGAAGTCGACCACCATGAAGGTGTGCGCGGGCCTGCTGCCCCTCACCGGGGGCGAGCTCAGGCTCGCCGGGCGCACGGTGAACGGCCTCTCCGCGCAGGACGTCGCGCGGCTCGGAGTGTGCTCCGTTCCCGAGGGCCGCGGGATCTTCGCCAACCTCTCGGTGCGGGAGAACCTGTGGGTCGGCACCGGGACGGGAGCGCGCCTCGCGGACATGGAGGAGGCGGCCTACACCCGCTTCCCCATCCTCGGCAAACGGCGCAACCAGCTCGCCGGGTCGATGTCGGGGGGCGAGCAGCAGATGCTGGCGCTCTCCCGCGCCCTGGGCACCGACCCGGTGATCCTGCTGCTCGACGAGCTGTCCATGGGACTGGCGCCCATGATCGTGACACAGATGTACGAGACCGTCGCGCAACTCGTCGCCGAGGGCCTGTCCATCCTGGTCGCCGAGCAGTTCGCGCGCGCGGTGCTGCCCATCGCCGACACCGCGGCGCTGATGCTGCACGGACGCGTCGTCTCCGTCGGCAGGCCGGACGAGATCGAGGAACAACTGTCAAGCAGCTATCTAGGAGGCTGAGGAATGCTCACAGAGGAACGACGGGAACAGTTCAAGACGGACGTGTCGCGGATGAAGCTGAAGACCGACCGGCCGGGCGCCGACGGCAGGAGCCGGATCGCGGGCATGGTGCTGATGGTCGTCGGAGTCGCCGGAGGCTTCGTCTCCTACAACATCTCGCTGGGCCAGGACGACCTTCGCAACGTCGGCTCCTTCCAGGTCCTGGCGACGGCGTTCGTCGCCCTCACCGTGCTGGGCGCCGCCCTCTACCTCGCGGGCGCGGTGGCCAGGGTGCTGCGCCTGTGGCTGCTCCGCCAGCTCATCGAGGGCCAGGCGCAGGCCGACCAGATCACCGCCGCGCTGGAGAACCGTCAGATCTGAGGGCCTGCCTCCCGTTCAGCGGGATTGGGCGGAGTGACGGGAACCCTCGCTCACTAACGTCACATTCGCCACCTGACCTGGTGTGCGGACGGAGGATCCCCTTGACTCAGACAACCCCCCGGGGCGATGACGTTCCGGACGTGCTCGCCCCGGCCAAGCTCGGCCCGGTCACCTTGCGCAACCGCATCATCAAGGCGGCCACCTACGAGGGACTGAGCAGAGACAGCCTGGTCACCGACGAGCTGATCGACTTCCACGTCCGTCACGCGGCAGGCGGGGTCGGGATGACGACGGTCGCCTACTGCGCGGTCGCCCCCGAGGGGCGAACCGACCGCCGCCAGATCCTGTGGCGTCCCGAGGCGGTACCCGGCCTGCGCAAACTGACCGAGGCCGTACACGCCGAGGGGGCTGCGGTCTCCGCGCAGATCGGCCACGCGGGCCCGGTCGCCAACCCCAAGAGCAACGGGGCTCCCGCGCTGGCGCCGGGCAGGCACTTCCACCTGACGACCACCAGCTTCACCAGGGCCGCGACCCGCGACGACCTCGCCCGGATCGTGAAGGGCCACGCGGACGCGGCCAGGATGGCCGTCGAGACCGGATTCGACGCCGTCGAGATCCACCTCGGCCACAACTACCTCGCCAGCTCCTTCCTCAGCCCGAAGATCAACCACCGCACCGACGAGTACGGCGGCAGCCTGGAGAACCGCGCACGCCTCGCCAGGAACATCGCCCGCGCGGTCCGCGAGGCCGTGGACGGCCAGATCGCGATCATCGCGAAGATGAACATGGACGACGGGGTGCCCGGCGGCTTCTGGCTCGACGAGGCGATCCAGGTCGCCCAGTGGCTCGAGCAGGACGGCTCCCTGGACGCCCTGGAGCTCACCGCGGGCAGCTCGCTGCTCAACCCCATGTACCTGTTCAAGGGGGACGCGCCCCTGCGGGAGTTCGCGGCGATCATGCCCCAGCCCGTGAAGCTCGGCGTCCAGCTGTTCGGCAAGTACAAGCTGCGTGCCTACCCCTACAAGGACGCCTACCTGCTCGACGACGCTCGGCAGATCCGCGCCGCGGTCGACCTGCCGCTGATCCTGCTGGGCGGGATCACCGGCAGGCACGTCATGGACCAGGCCATGAGCGAGGGCTTCCAGTTCGTCGCGATGGCCCGCGCGCTCCTGCGCGAACCCGACCTCATCAACCGGATCAAGGCCGGTGAGGACGCCCGGTCCCTGTGCATCCACTGCAACAAGTGCATGACGGCGATCTACGGCGGCACCCGCTGCGTGCTCGTCAGCCCCACGAGCTCGCGCGACCCCCGCCGGGACGCCACGGCAACCTCCTGAAGGAACGAACGTGGAACTTGAGACGATCGCCGACCTGCTGCTCGACCGGGTCGGAGACGATCGGGCGGGCCTGCTCACCCGCGAGCGGGCCTGGACCTGGGACGAGGTGGTCCGCGAGAGCGCGGCACGCGCGTCCCTGGCGAAGTCACTGCGGGTTGACGGCCCCTTCCACATCGGGGTCCTGCTCGACAACGTGCCCGAGTACATCTTCTGGCTCGGCGCCGCGGCGCTCAGCGGCGCGTCGATCGTCGGCATCAACTCGACGCGGCGCGGCGCCTACCTGGAGCAGGAGGTCAGGCACACCGACTGCCAGCTGGTCATCACCGACCAGGCGGGCCTTGAGCTGCTCGACGGTCTCGACATCGGCGTGGACCGAGGCCGCTTCCTGCTCGTCGACGACGAGGACTACCCGGGACGGGTCGCGGCGCACGCCTGCGAGCCGGTCAGGGACCCCTCGATCACCGCGGTGACCCAGATGCTGCTGCTGTTCACCTCGGGGACGACCGGCGCCTCGAAGGCGGCTCGCTGCTCGCAGGGAAGGCTCACCAGGCTGGGCTATTCCAACTGCGCGAAGTACGACGTCAAGCGGGACGATGTCACCTACTGCTGCATGCCCCTGTTCCACGGCAACGCGCTGATGGCGCTGTGGGCGCCCTCACTGGCGGCGGGTGCGACCGTGACCCTCGTGCCGAAGTTCTCCGCCTCGGGGTTCCTGCCCGACGTGCGCTTCTTCGGGGCGACGTTCTTCACCTATGTCGGCAAGGCCATCGCCTACGTCCTGGCGACGCCGGAGCGGCCTGACGACGCGGACAACCTCCTCACCCACGCCTTCGGCACCGAGGCCTCCCCTGAGGACCGGGCCGAGTTCCTGCGCCGTTTCGGCTGCACGCTCATCGAGAGCTACGGTTCGAGCGAGGGCGCGGGCATGATCAAGCTGACTCCCGAGGGGCCGCTGTCCGCGCTCGGCCGCCCCGCGCACGCGGGCGTCAGGATCGTCAACCCCGAGACTCTCCAGGCCCGTCCCGCGGCGGTGCTCGACGAGCACGGCCGGGTGACCAACGCCGAGGAGTCCATCGGGGAGATCGTCGACGTCGAGGGCGCCGCGAAGTTCGAGGGCTACTACAAGAACGACGCGGCCAACGCCGAGCGGGTCCGGCACGGCTGGTACTGGACCGGAGACCTCGGCTACGTCGACGAGGACGGATACATCTACTTCGCGGGCCGATCGGGAGACTGGATCAGGGTCGACGGGGAGAACACCTCCGCCCTCCTGACCGAGCGCGTCCTGCGCAGGCACCCGGAGATCGTCGCCGCGGGCGTGTTCGCCGTGCCCGACCCCCGGTCCGGAGACCAGGTGATGGCCGCCATCGAGATCCCCGAGGGCACGGACTTCGCGGACCTGGACCTGCCGGCCTTCCTGGCCGGGCAGCGGGACCTCGGCACCAAGGGCACGCCCCGTTACGTCCGGGTCTCCCACGCCCTGCCGGCGACCGGCTCGAACAAGCTGCGCAAGAAGGAGATGCAGCTCGACGGCTGGCGGACCGGCGACCGGGTCTACCGGTGGGCCGGCAGGGGCGAGCCCACCTACACCCTGATGACCGAAGAGGACAAGGTGGCCCTCCGCGAGGAGTTCGTCGCCAACGGGCGCCTGCGCTTCCTGCCGTAGCCGCACAGGCGAGCCGTCGCCACCACAGACAAGCAACCCGAGGAGGACAGCGCACATGGATCTGCGCGAGACCGCCGCGCAACGGCGGCTACGCGAGGAACTGCGAGACTACTTCGCGAACCTCTTGCCCGAGGACGAGCGTCGCCGTGTCGGCGAGGCGGGCGTCGGCGGTGAGCGTTTCCGCGAGGTGGTCAAGCGCCTGGGCGCGGACGGCTGGCTCGGCGTCGGATGGCCGGTCGAGTACGGCGGGCAGGGCCGCTCGATCGAGGAGCAGTACGTGTTCTTCGACGAGGTCCAGCGGGCCGGGCTGCCGTTCCCCTTCGTCACCGTCAACACGGTCGGCCCCACGCTGATGCGCTACGGCTCACAGGAGCAGAAGCGGCGTTTCCTGCCGGGCATCCTGTCCGGCGACATCGTCTTCGCGATCGGCTACACCGAGCCCGACGCGGGCACCGACCTGGCGTCCCTGAAGACCCGCGCGGTCAGGGACGGCGACGAGTTCGTCATCGACGGCAGCAAGATCTTCACCAGTGGCGCGAACACCGCGGACTACATCTGGCTCGCCTGCCGTACGAACCCCGAAGCCCCAAAGAAGCACCAGGGCATCTCCATCCTGATCGCTCCCACCGACGACCCCGGCTTCTCCTGGAGCCCCATCCAGACCGTCGGCGGCCTGCTCGTGACCGCCACCTATTACAGCGGCCTGCGGGTGCCCGCGGGCAACGTCGTCGGCGAGGTCGACGGCGGCTGGAGCCTGATCACCACCCAGCTCAACCACGAGCGCATCGGCCTGGCCGCGCTCGGCGGCCGGATGATCCGGCTGTGGGAGGACGTGCTGGAGTGGGCAAGGGACAACGGCACCCTCGAACTGCCGTGGGTGCGCAGGGACTTCGCGCGCACCTACGCCAAGCTCGAGGCGATGCGCCTGATGAACTGGAAGATGACCAGCGCGGTCGCGCAGGGGACGCTGTCCGGCGCGGACGCGGGAGCGGCCAAGGTCTACGGCACCGAGACCCACATCGACGTGCAGCGGACCCTGACCGGGATCCTCGGAGCCGCGGGCCGGATCCGCCCCGAGTCGCCGGGGGCCGCACTCGCCGGGCAGATCGAGCAACTGTCCAGGCAGGGCGTCGTGAACACCTTCGGCGGCGGCGTGAACGAGATCCTCAGGGACATGGTCGCGACCCAGGGCCTCGGCCTTCCCCGGCTGGGACGCGGCGCATGAACGGAGGCTACGAGGAACGGCTGCAGGCCTTCGTCGGGCGCGAGCTCGTCCCGCTGAAGCCAGGCCAGGACCCGGTCAACCAGCCGATGATCCGGCACTGGGTCGAGGCGATGGAGGATCACAACCCGATCTACCTCGACGAGACGGCGGCCCGCGCCGCGGGCAGGGCCGGGGTCGTGGCGCCCGCCTCGATGATCCAGGCGTGGACGATGCGCGGCTACGCCGCGACGAAGGCGCCGGGCGGCTCGGGCGGAGGCTTCGGCGAGCTGGTCTCCCTGCTCGACGAGGGCGGCTACACCTCGGTGGTCGCCACCGACTCCGAGATCGAGTTCCACCGGGAGCTGGTCCCCGGCGACCACGTCGCCATGCGGGAGGTCGTCGAGTCGATCTCTCCGGAGAAGACCACGGGACTGGGCGTCGGGCGCTTCGTGACCACCCTGAAGACCTACCAGGACCAGGACGGCGAGGTCGTCGCCACCCAGCGCTGGCGCACCCTGCGCTTCCGCCCCGCGCGGAATCCGGAAACCGCCCCGGAAACCGGCGCCGACGCTGGGACCGACACCGACACCGACACCGACACCGACACCGTGACCGACACCGACACCGACACCGTGACCGACACCGGAGCCGAGGCCGTGGACGGGACCGGGGGCGGGACAGCGGCGGGGGCCGGTGAGACCGAGCGGCCCCTCGCGCTCCGCCCGAGGCCCGCGATCAACAGGGACAACGCCTTCTGGTTCGAGGCCGCGCTCAAGCACCGGCTGGTGATCCAGCGGTGCGTCTCATGCGAGACGCTCAGGCACCCGCCGGGCCCCTGCTGCCCCGAGTGCGGTTCCTTCGACTGGGACACCGTCGAGGCCGCGGGGCGCGGGCACGTGTACAGCTTCGTGGTCAACCACCACCCCCGCCATCCGGCGTTCGAGTTCCCGATGATCGTCGCGGTCGTCGAGCTCTCCGAGGGCACCCGGCTCATCACCAACCTGGTCGGCGTCACCCCGGAGGAGGTCGAGATCGACATGCCCGTCACGCTCGACTGGCTGGACGCCGACCCAGGCTTGTCACTTCCGGTGTTCCGACCGGTCGCGCAGGAGGACCACTGATGAATTTCACCCTTGACGAAGAGCTCGAGGCGGTTCGCGGCCTCGCGGCCGAGATCTTCGCCGACCACGCGACCGTCGAGCGGGTCCGTGCCGTCGAGGGCTCCCCGTCGCGCGTCGACGAGGAGCTGTGGACCGAACTGGCGAAGGCCGGTCTGCTCGGCATCGTGCTGCCCGAGGACGCCGGTGGCGCCGGGCTCGGGCTGGGCGCGCTGTGCGTCCTGCTGGAGGAGCAGGGCCGCTTCGTGGCTCCCGTCCCGGTGTGGCCTGCCACCGTCGCGGCACTCGCCGTCGCCGCCTGCGGGACCCCCGAGCAACGCCGCGACGTGCTTCCCGGCGCGGCCGACGGCTCGTCCCGGCTCACCGTCGCGCTTGAGGAGTTCGGCTCGCACGACCCCGGCGCGCCCGAGTGCGTCGCGGAGCCGGACGGTGAGGGCTGGCGTCTCACGGGCACGAAGGCCGTCGTCCCCACGCCTTCCGGCGCGGACCACGTGCTGGTCGCCGCGCGCGCCGCCAGCGGAACCGGCCTGTTCCTGGTCGCCTCGGACGCCGAAGGCGTCGTCTGGCAGCACGCGGAGACCACCACCCACGACCTCGGCGGCACTCTCGTCCTCACCGGCGCGCCCGCGCGAGCGGTCGGCACACCGGGAGACGGAACCCTCGACCGGACGATCGCGCACGCCTCCGTCGCCCTGGCCGCCCTGCAGCTCGGCGTCGCCCAGGGAGCGGTACGGCACGCCGCCACCTACCTCGGTGAGCGCGTCCAGTTCGGCCGCCCGCTGGCCACGTTCCAGGCGGTACAGCACCAGCTCGCCGACTGCTACATCGAGATCGACGCCATGCGGGTCTGCCTGTGGCAGGCCGTTTCCGCGATCGAGGAGGGCGAGGGGGCCGCGGCGGCCGTACTGGTCGCCAAGTGGTGGGCCGGAGAGGCGGGGCTGAACGTCGTCCACCGCGCCCTGCATGTGCACGGCGGCATCGGCGTCGACATCGACTACCCGGTGCACCGGCACTTCCTGTGGGGCAAGCAGCTCGCGGCGACCCTGGGCGGAGCGGGCTCCGACCTCGCCCGCCTCGGCGCTGTGCTGGCGGGCGGGCCGGTGGCCTCGTGACAGCGCGGAGTGTCAGGGACGGCGACGTCAGGGACGGCGACATGAACAGCGCGGGAAACAACGCCCCGGACAGTGGCGTGGACGGTGGCACGGCGGGCGAACCGGCTGCCGCGACCGACGCCGGGTACGGAGGCAGGAGCTACGCGGAGATCACGGTCGGCGACCCGCTCCCCGAGCTGTCCGTTCCGCTGACCCGGACCATGATCGTCGCGACGGCGATCGCCAGCCGCGACTACCAGGACGTGCACCACGACCCCGGGCTGGCCCTCCAGCGCGGATCGAAGGACATCTTCATGAACATCCTGACCAGCAACGGGCTGGTCGACCGGTACGTCACCGGCTGGGCCGGGCCCGCCGCCGTCGTCAAGGCCATCAGGATCAGGCTCGGCGCCCCCAACCACCCCGGCGACACCATGGTGATGACCGGGACCGTCTCCGCGAAGGACGACGCGGACAACCGGGTCGAGATCTCCGTGCGGGGCGTGAACAGTCTCGGTCCCCACGTGACCGGCACCGTCGTCGTGCGGTTCCCGAAGGACGGCGTCATATGAGCCGCAACCACCCGAGCCCGCTGTCCGGCGCCGCCGCGATCGCGGGCATCGGCGCCACCGAGTTCTCCAAGAACTCCGGGCGCAGCGAGCTGCAACTGGCCTGCGAGGCGGTGCTGGCCGCCGTCGCCGACGCCGGGCTCAAGCCGTCCGACGTCGACGGGCTGGTGACGTTCACCGCCGAGACCAACTCCGAGATCCACGTCGCTCGCAACACCGGCATCGGTGAGCTGAGGTTCTTCTCCCGGATCGGCTACGGGGGCGGAGCCGCGTGCGGCACGCTCCAGCAGGCCGCGATGGCGGTCGCGACCGGGGTCGCCGACGTCGTCGTCTGCTACCGCGCCTTCAACGAGCGGTCCGGCGAGCGCTACGGGCTCGGCCAGGCCAACCGGCCGATGGACATCACCGCGGACCGTGCCGCCTACTCCTGGATGACCCCGTTCGGCCTTTCGACCCCCGCGCAGTGGGTGGCGATGTTCGCCCGCCGTTACATGCACGAGTACGGCGCGACCAGCGAGGACTTCGGCCGGGTCGCGGTCGTCGACCGCAAGCACGCCGCCGTGAACCCGGCCGCCTGGTTCTACGGGCGGCCCATCGACCTGGCCGAACACCAGGCCTCCCGGTGGATCGCCGAGCCACTGCACCTGCTGGACTGCTGTCAGGAGACCGACGGCGGCCAGGCACTGGTCGTCGTCTCCGCCGAGCGGGCCCGCGACCTGCCGCACGCGCCCGCGGTCATCAGGGCCGCGGCGCAGGGATCGGGCAAGGACCAGCACATGATGACCAGCTACTACCGGCCCAGCATCTCCGGCATCCCGGAGATGGGGCTGGTCGGCAGCCAGCTGTACGGGCAGAGCGGTCTGAGCCCCGACGACATCGACGCGGCGATCCTCTACGACCACTTCACCCCGCTGGTGCTTCCGCAGCTTGAGGAGCTGGGATTCTGCGGCAGGGGAGAGGCGAAGGACTTCATCGCGGACGGAAACCTCGAGGTCGGCGGCCGGCTGCCTTGCAACACCCACGGCGGCCAGCTCGGCGAGGCCTACCTGCACGGCGTGAACGGCGTCGCCGAGGCGGTGCGCCTGGTCCGCGGCACCTCGGTCAACCAACCGGACAGGGCGGACAATGTGATCGTCACCGCGGGCACGGGCGTGCCGACCAGCGGACTGGTGCTCGGAGCCGACCGGTGAACGCCGGGGACTGGCGGGGACGCCACCTCGGCGACCGCACGGGGGCCTACGACGAGCGCGACGCGATCCTCTACGCGCTCGCGGTCGGCGCGGCGGCGACGGACCTCGACCTGGTGTTCGAGGAGCGCCTGCGGGTGCTGCCGACGTTCGCGCTGACGCAGGCGCAGTGGGCCCCGGACGCCCTCGGCTCGCTGGGCGCCTTCGACACCAGGACCGCGGTGCACGGCTCCCAGCGGCTGCGGGTGCTCAGGCCGCTGCCCCGGGCGGGCGAGCTGACGATGGCGGCGCGCGTCGCGCAGGTGTGGGACAAGGGTACCGCCGCGATCTTCGAGGTCGAGGTGGAGAGCGACTACTTCGTCGCCACCTGGTCGCTGTTCGCGCCCGGCGCCGGAGGGTTCGGCGGGGAGCGGGGACCGTCGAGCCCGAAACGCCCCGAGACTCCGGCCGACCGCGAACTGCGGCTGGACACCTCGCCCAACCAGGCCGCGCTCTACCGCCTGCTCGGCGACCGGCACCACATGCACATCGATCCCGAGGCGGCCAGGGCGGCCGGGATGCCCCGGCCGTTCATGCACGGCCTGTGCACCCTGGCCGCGGTGACCCTGCCCCTGGCCGCGACCGTCGGCGCGCACCCGGCCGATCTGGTCGAGCTGGAGGGCAGGTTCGCCTCCCCGGTCTTCCCCGGAGACCGGCTCGTCACGCGAGGCTGGGCCGACGGTGACGCGGTGCTGTTCGAGGCGGCCTCGGACGGTGGCATGGACGGTGGCACGGACGGTGGCACGGTGATCTCCGGCGGGCGGGTCCGTTTCGGCCGCGCTGGGGCGGGCGCGTAGGGCTCGCAAGGCGGGACAGGTGCCGGCCGTGGCCGTTCTCGGCGGCGGCCACGGCCGGGCATCCGTTCAACGAGCCTGCGCGCCCGGCCTCAGGGGATGCCGAGAGCCCACCAGGGTCCAGGCGATGGTCACGCCGACAAGGATCCCGGAGGATCAGTTGGGCAGCTGGAAGCGGCTCAGGAACTCCCACAGGACTTCGTGCGCCTCGATGGTCTGGGTGGTCGTACCGCCGCCGCTGCTGACGTCGGCGCCCGGCCAGGTGTGGCCGCCACCGGCGACCGCGACGTGCTCGACCTCCGTATCCGCGGTGCAGTTCCCCCACAGGGAGATCGTGATGTCGGGAACGATGCTCTCGTGGGAGGCCCGCCTGGCGCAGTCGTTACGCACCACCCACGCGAAGACCCAGTCCTGGATGGCGGGCAGGCCCCGGTCGACGTCTCCGTCGTAGGGGATGGTGTCATCGCCCGTTCCGTGGAAGTCGATGACCGAGATGGCGCGAGCGGGGCTGCAGTTGTCGCCGGTAGCGGGGTAGAAGGCCGCGGCCACCGGTGCGATCGCGGCGATCCGGTCGGCCATGCGGCAGGCCAGCAGCCCGGTGAACCCGCCGCCGTTGGACTTGCCCGTGGCGTACACCCGCCGCTGGTCGACGCAGAGCCCGTTCTCCAGGGTGTTCAGCAGGGTGGAGGTGAAGGTGACGTCGTCCACGCCGGGCGCCGCGTAGGGCGCGCCCTGCCACGCCTGCCGGTCGCCGCCACCGGTGCCGATGACGCCGTTGGGGTAGGCCACGATGGCGGGAAGCGTGGAGAGTTTGGAGAACCCCTCCATTTCCGCACCGGTGCCGCCGCGCCCGTGGAAGGCGAGGACCACCGGCCAGGACTGCTGGGAGGTGTAGCCCGCGGGAAGGTGGAGCTGGTAGGTCCGTGTGATTCCCTGGCTGGTCAGGGAGTGCAGGACGCTCGTGCCGGGCGTCTGCGGGGCCGATGTGCCGCAGCCGGGGGAGGTGGTGGAGGCGGTCCGGGCGGAGGTCATGGCGTGCGCGGGGGTGAGTATGCCGCCCAGCACCAGCAGGCCGGTGGCCGCCGTCGCTGTGAGGGCGCGCAGGAGAGATCTCGTGGCTTTCATGGAAGCTCCTGTCGTCGGTCGTGTTCGTGCGGGGTTTCGGTGCAGGACTCACGGCCGTACGTGCGAGGGCACGCCGGCGAGCGGTGGGGTGATATGGGTCAGGCGCTGAGCCAGGGCCTGACGAAGGTGACCGTGCGGGTGACCGCCGCCCCGAGGATGGCCTGGCCTCCTTCCTCGGTGGCGTCGCGGGAATCGCCGGGCACGCCGTCGGGGCTGGGCCGGTCGTGGCGCTCCGTGGGAACGGGCCGGCCGCAGGGCGTCGTCATTTCACCGGGTCGCGGGGGGTGACGGCGGCTCACGCTCCTCCCGCCCGGCCGCCATGATCGCGTCCCGGATCGCGGTGAGATGCTCGCGGGTGAGCCGGCTCGGCTGCCGTCGCGTCGCCGTCACGTACGGCTTCGAAGAGATGTCATTCGCCAAGCGCTCAGACAACGACTGCTCGCCGTGATTCATGAAGTGAATGGTTCACTTCATGTCTTTCATGATCAATGTGTCTTTTGGAGCAACGGAAACCGATGTGAATCGTGTTAGGTGTTCCCCGCCACAGGGCGCCGAACGGCGCGGGGGTCAGCTCCGCGCGGCCAGGTAGCGGGCGGGGAACTCGCCGCCGCCGTGGACGGCGATGTCCGCGCCGGTGACGTAGGAGGAGAGGTCGCTGCCCAGGTAGAGGCAGGTGTTCGCCACGTCGGCGGGCACCGCCATCCGTCCCATCGGGATCACCTTCGCGACCGCGGCGCCCTCGTCCTCGCCGTACACCGAGGCCGCGGCCTCGGTCCTGATGAGGCCGGTGGTGATGTGGTTGACCCGTACCCTCGGGGACCACTCGAGCGCCAGTGCCCGGGTGAGCACCAGCAGTCCGGCCTTGGCGGCGGAGTAGGCCGCGGTGCCCGGCTGCGGGTCGTGCGCGGAGACGCTGCCGATGTTGATGATCGAGCCGCCGGTCTCCTGTTCCCGCATGACCCTGTTGGCGGGCTGGGCCACGTAGAACGGCGCGAGCAGGTTGAGGTCCACGATCCTCTCGACGAACCTGGGGGAGACCGTCGCCGCGTCCGCGTCGGGGGAGCCACCCGCGTTGTTGACCAGGACGTCGAGCCTGCCGAGATGGCCGACCGCGCTCTCCACCAGGCCCGCGGCGGCCGTCGCGTCCCGGATGTCGGCGGGGACGAAGCGGGCCGTCCTGCCGCCCGCGCTCGGCAGGACGGCGGGCTCGGCGCGTCCGCCGACGACCACCTCGGCGCCCGCGGCGAGGAACGTCTGGGCGATCACGAATCCGATGCCCTTGGTTCCGCCGGTGACCAGCACCGCCCGGCCGCCGAAGTCCGTCCTCACATTCATCGCTTTCCTCCGTAGACGCCCAGTTCGGTGCACGGAGGATAAGCCGGTCCGTCGTACGGCGGGCCGCCGGTACCAATCACCGGGACCGGCCCCCATGGCCCCCCGAGTCCGGCGGCACCATTGGCGCACCGGAACCGGTCAGCACCGAAGCAGGGGAGTTCTTGACCCCCTCCCCTCCCCGAGGGGAGGGGAGGGGATTCCCGCGGTCGCCCGCGGGGTTTCCTGTTTCACCGCCGGTCGCCAGCCCGAAAAGGATCTTTCGTTGGGGTCTTACACCAGCTCCGCAGGCGTTTCACCTCTCCGCCGGCCCGGCGGCGAGGGTGGAGCCGATCGTGCGG
>NZ_JBFBCE010000138.1:0-15962 GCF_040689595.1 Streptosporangium sp. NPDC051023
TCGACGGCGGTGCGGGGCTCGGCGGTCATGTCCATCTCCAGGGGCTTGGGCGGGTCAGGGGTGGGGGGTGCCCGGGGTCTCCCCCGGGCCGGGGTGGGTCAGACGGCGGGAGTCTTCGTGGCGAGGTAGGCGGCGAACAGGGTCAGGTAGTCCGGGTGTGTGTCGCCCAGGGGGAGGACGGCGGCGTACGCCCGCGCCTGCTCGATCGTGCCGGGGGAGCGCATCTGGCGGATGAACACGCCGTCCTGGAAGACGTTGACGCGCTGGACGGCGATGCCGGGGCGGACGCGCTCGGCGGGGACGATGGTGGCGCTCATCGGTGTTCTCCGATCGTTCGTTCGGGGCGGTCTGGTCGGGTGGCCTGCAAGCCGCTCTGAGGGGAGCGTCTTGCAGGTCATCCGGTCAGTGCGGATGGGGCTCCCGGGGGAGCCCCGATCGCGATGGTCAAGCGGCGGCGAGGCGGGTGGCGTCCTGGAGCAGGAGGGCGGCGGTCTCGGTGTTGCCCTCGGAGAGGAGGGCGACCGCGAGGCGGGCGGCGCGGTCGGCCTTGGCGAGGCGGTCAGCCTTCGCGTCAGCGGCGAGCTTCGCGACGAGCCGGTTGGGGCGGGCGGAGGCGAGCAGGGCGGTGAGGCTGGTGCGAGGGGTGGCGGTGGCGGTGGCGGTCATTTCGTTCTCCCTTGGCTGTGCCGTTCTTGTGATCCTCACTCTACCCATATGGACTCAAGAGATGAAGCCATTTTTCCTCAACAATCGAAGCCGTTATTACTCTGTAACCGACGCCGGTATACGCTTCCTCCATGCCGTCACGACCCCGCACCCACCCCAAACTGCTCGACCCCAGCGACATCGTCGGAGCACCCGAGATCGCAGCACGCGCCGCCGAGTACGGAGTGACCACCACCCGCAAAGGCGTCGGCCAATGGAACTTCCGCCGAGAAGAGTGGGAGAAAGCCGGCCGCCCCTCACGACGACCGCGCGAAGAAGCGATGCCCGCCCCTCTCACCGGCTCAGACGACCAGCCCGTCACCATGAACGGCGCACCTGTTTGGTACTGGCCTGACGTCCTTGCGTGGCTCCAGCGGACGAAAGCTCCATCGGCTGAGGAGTAACTCACCCCGCCTCCTCGGCCCAGAGGTCCTCTTGCCCCGGCACATGCCCGCCGGCACGGACCCGGGCCAGCCGTACAAGGCGTGGCCCCGCGATGAGGCCGCGGTCCTTCGCGCATTTCTCGCCGTGCTTCAGCGCGATGGACTTCGGGTCTGTGAGGCGGCGGTGGCACGCCTCGCACTGGACGGTGCGAGGCGTGCCTTTGGGCGTCTCCGGGACGGAGTCGTCGCCGAGGCCGAGCAGGGTCACCCGTCTGCACCCGGGAAGCTGTCGGCGAGAGCAGCCAGGGCAGCGCCTGGTTTGTAGTCTCCGGGGCCGAGGATGGCTTCAGCGATCTCGTCTGGCGTGTAGCCGGGACGCAGGTCCCGGATGAGGGTGACGACGCGGGTGAGTGCGGCCTGACGGGCTTCGAGGGCTTCCTCGGCTTCGTCGCGCTGGTCGCTGTGGTGGGCGCGTAGAGCCTCCGCGTCCTTCTCGGTGACGCCCTCCCCGCGGAGTTCGTCCAAGGAGGCGAGCGGAGCCCGCGGAGCGGCGGCGTCCAGGGCGGCACGGGCGTCTTCTCGGCGGCACAGGCAGGCGTTGCACGCTCGGAAGGTGCAGCGGCGGTCGGTGATGGCGGCGGCGATCTCCTCAGCGGTCCGGCGGCGGGCCTGCTCGACGATGAGCGGGACCGCGTCTTCGAGGGCAGCGCCAACGAGACGCGCTTCCAGGTCGGCAGACGGCCGATAGCCGTACTCCTCGGCAAAGGCCTCATTCATCCGCCGAGCAGCGGCTCGGAAAACGGCGTCGGGAATGTCAGCCACGGCGGTTCCTCCCGCGGCGGTGGTAGGTGGTCTTGAAGATCCGCCAGCGACGCTCCTGGGCGAACCGGTCCTGACCCGTCGGCTGCCCTCCGAACGCCTCGCAGGCGGCATCCCAAGGGGATGCGCACACGGCAGTCAGGCAAGCGAGGCGCTCCAAGGTCTCGTCCTCGTGGGCGACGTCGAGGACGGTGAAGGGCCAGGACGGCAGGGCGTACCGGACGGCTGGTTCCTGGGGAGGTGTGGTGTCGACCAGGTCGCGGAGGTGCTGCACCATGGCCCGCGAGGAGCCGAACATTCCGCTGGGGATCACAACGTCTCCCCGACTCGCTCGGCGAGCGCCTCCGCGACGATCTCTTCCACGCGGTCGTCAGCGACAGCCATCACAGCGGTGGCCAGCGTGTTCGGCTTGGAGATCCGGCCTCCGGTGATGTGGTCGTAGACGAGGCCGACCTCGCGCAGCACCATGCGGTAGTCGGCGAGTTCTCGCATGAGCTGGTCGCGGTCGAGGGTGCCGTCGGGGTGCTCGACGATCTCTTTCCAGAATTCGTTGTAGGTCTTCTCGTAGTCAGGCTGATCAGCCACGGGTGATCTTGTCCTTTCGGGGTGAGGCCCGCCCTCAACCGAGGGCGGGCGAAGGTCAGAGGGCGAGGAGGTCGAGCTGCTCGGCGGCGTAGCGAGTCGGCTGGGACGGCTTCAGCTCTGGGGCGCGTGCGGTGCCCGCCTGTGATCGTCCGCAGTCGCACGAGCACACCCATCGGCACACCCGGTCGGCCAGCCACACCTGAGCGACCGCTGTGGGGCGCGGGGCGCCGCAGATGGTTCGGTGCTTGTACGGCTCGGCGAAGGCGACGAAATCCATGCCGGTGCGGTCGCAGATCATCCCCTCGGGGGAGAGGTACGGTCCGGCGGGCTGGCATCGCTCGTGGTCGCCGAGTTTGCAGTGGTGGCACCGGCCCTTCTGGCACGCGCACGTCGTGTAGTAGCCAGGCCAGATGACGTTGTGGAGCCTGCGCATTCGGGGCGTCCACACGTGGGCGCGCACCCAGGCGGCCTCTTCAGACGTCATCGCGCCACCGCCTGAGGGGCTTGGGCACGTCGTGCGCGGTCCTGGCGGCGGATCTTCTGGCAGGACTTGCAGAGGTTGTCCCTGCCGTCGCGGTGAGACTTGTTGCGGGCAAAGTCCGTGATCGGCTTGTGCTGGTGGCAGTCGGAGCAGTGCTTGGGAGTGCCATCGGATGAAACGTCGCGCATGGTCTGCAGCTTGGGTTTGGGCTGGTAGCGGGCGCGAGAGTAGGTCTGTCGGCATGGGATGCACCAGCGTGGTGAGGATGCGTAGAACTGCTCCGGGCTCCTGAGCTCGTTGCAGCGGGTACATAGCCGCGCCCCCAACTCCGAGGCAACCTCCGGGCCTTGGGTGGGGCCGAACTGCTCGATGCGTTCGGCCTCGGTGAGGGCGGCGATGATGCCGCCGGGGTCCTGGGTACGGGGCATGTTGGTGATCCATGCCAGGCACTGCAGGTAGGCGGGGCAGGACAGGCACGTCTCGACTGCGGTTTCCACCGCGCGGGTGTTGCGCACGTCGGGGGTCATGAGATCGGGCTGATCGGCGCAGGATCCGTCAGCGGGGAACGTCTGGCTGCTGTGGGCGGTGTCGAGGGTGATGGTCATCGGGAACCTCCCCTTCCGTGTCCCATTTGCGGTCCTTTCGCCGTTGTTATTCGTTCTGGAGTTCCCATCAAGATCGAGAAAGGGAACCCCAGTTCCCCCTGAGGGCTGTAGAGGTCCGAGACAAGATCAGCTTTCTCGCCCCTCAGTCGTGGACCCGAAACCCGCCTACACCCGTGAGCGTTGACGCTGGGCGGCCTTTTGGGCCTCTCCAGCCCCTCCGGTCACCCGACCCTCACGCGGGTCTTGTCGCACACCCGGCACCACTGGGTGACCACGCGACCGATGCGCTCGACGACCTCCCACCGGTGGAGGTGCATCAGCCCGGAGCCTCGGTCTCCCCGCCCTGAGGGCGGACAGGCTCGATGTGGGTGAGGGCGATACCGCCCGGGTAGCCCTCGACGCTCACCACCGGGGCGCCATGGCCGAGCGTCCACGCCGGGGTGCGGGTCTGGGTCCTCATCGGCTCGGCGTCGCGGACGCCCGGCCACGCCAGGACCGGCGTACCGATCGGGAAGAGCCTGTTCCAGTCGTCGGCGGTCATCGGGGCTCCTTCGTGTCGGTCCTGAGTGGCGGGAGCGGGAGCCTCCGCGGGCTTGCCCCATCCCTCACAGGGCTGGTCGGTTCCGAATCCGGCGGGGCTGATGCCGAAGTGCCGGAGCGTGCGCCCGTCCTTCGTGAGGCCGTAGACGCGCTTGCAGGTCGAGCACAACCCGTATTGGCGAGGACGGCGCGTCACGTGGTCACCTCGGCGGGCCGCGTCTCGGGGAACTCCCGAGCCCGGAGATCCACCGGCCAGTGCGTCCAGTCGCCGCCCTTGCGGTCACCCTGAGCGGCGAGAGACCGGCCACCCACGTGGATGTCCTTGGCCCACACGGAGCCGAGCTGCTTGACGAACACCGCGGTCTTAGCGTCCCGGCACTGCCGGACCAGGGAGCGCGACCACTCGAGATCCATCAGGCGGGCACCCGGTCCGGACTCGCCTCCACAGACGACCCAGTCCAGCGAGGGCTCATCCCTCCGGAAGGGGTCGGCTCCGATCCAGTCGTCGTGGAGGAGCACCGGGCCGAGCAGCGGCTCGGCGCTGATCCAGCGGACGGCGGCGGGGGTCTCCAAGAGGGCGGGGACGCGGGCGATGGCCCACTGCTGCGACTCCACCGAGACACCGAGCCAGACATTGGGCAGCGGCCACGGGCCGGTGTGGACCCACGGCGTCGCGCCGGTGATCGGGCTCCACTTCCGCAGCAGGGAACGCATCCTGGCGTGCCTCTTGGTGAGGATCTGGAAAGTGTGCTGTGGGCAGCGCGCCATCACGTCCCACACCTGGGCGATAAAGCCGTCCGGCACGTCCTCGTGGAACAGATCGGCGAGGCTGTTGACGAACACCATGCGCGGCTTCTTCCAGCGCAGCGGCGTCTCCAGCCGGTCCGGGTGCAGCGTCACACCGGTCGTGGCGCCAATGCCGGGCCCGTCGAACTTGCGGCCCGCCATCCGGAACGGCGGCGTTCCGGTGATGTAGCAGTTCAGGCAGCCGTCGGAGATCTTGGTGCAGCCGGTGATGACGTTCCACGTCGACTCCGTCCACTGGATCTTGGACTTGTCAGCCATTGATCAAAGCTCCTTCGAGTCGATCTCGGTAGGGGTGGGGTCCGGTGGTCCCGGCTGCGACAGCAGCCGATCCAGGGCGGTCACGGGCGTTCGCCATGCTCAAAGCGGGCCGAACGGGCGGCGCGGTAGGCGTGGGGCACGCCTTGCTCCCCTTCATCGAGGACCGGGGACAACCAAGTCCCGTCCTCTACGTGCTCAGGCGTCGCAGTGCTGGTGTCGCGCAAGCGCCACGGTCGAAGCTTCTTGCTGTAGCTGCCGAAGCCCCACCAGTCGCCGAAGACCTCGACGTCGCCGTCTCCCATGTCGAACGGGCTGATGCCCAACCAGCCCCAGTCGCCCCTGTCTGACGGCTCCGGAATGGATCCGAGGATCAGAAGTCGCGGGCCCGGTTTCCCTCGGCCGACCTGCCCGGGAAGGTGCGCGGCGGCGGCAAGCATCAGCCGGTGGTCGAGGTCGTCTTCGCAGCCCTTCACCTCGACCCACGTGCCGCAGTCGGGGAGAAGGAAGTCCGGCAGGTAGGGCCGCCCGTCGATGACGAAACCCTGCGGCTCGTACTCCCAGCGGGCACCGACCTGGTCGAACAGCACCGCCCACCTAGCCTCTAGGCGGGACCTGAAGCGGCACCCTGCGTAGTGGGTCTCGATCGGCTTGATGTTCATGAGATCTCCCTTTCGGCGGACAGCACGGCGGCCCTGACATCGAGGTCGATGCTCATCCAGTCGGCGAGGTTGTCGATCAGCGCTTTCAGGTCGCGCTCCTCGATGGCCCGCAGGTAGTAGTTCCTCAGCGCGCGGGCGGCGCGCACGGCGCCAGCGTCGGGGGGCATGGGACTCCTCTCGGGGGGCGGGATGGTCATGCGGAGGTCGCCTCCTCGACGGGGAACCCGCCGTCCCAGCGGGCGGCCCATGGCCAGGGGCTGGACCGCTCAAGGTGGTGGGGCCAGGCGCGTTCGTCTCGGTCGCCGCGGAACCGCTCCAGGTGCACCCGATTCGGGTTGTCCTTGGACTTGCGCATCGCCAGGCCGAACTCGGGCCAGCGTGACCAGACACCGGACCCCATGGGACGCAGGGAGCGGTGGCCTTGCTGCTCCATCGGGGCGTGGGTCTCCAGCCACAGGGCGATGCTGTGCCGTTCCCGGTAGCCGTCGAGAACTCGGGCGACCTGGCCGTTGATGGTCTCGGGCTTTTCGCCGGACTCGTTGAACGCCTTATACAACGGGCCCATACACACCAGTTCGGCGCGGGACTCGGCGATGACCCGGTCAACGAGGTGCTGGTCGTGAGGCTTGCGCAGGTCGATGCCGCCGGGCCGGGTCCACCGCCACGCCCGGTCGTCGTCCCAGCCGCTGTGCTCGCGGCCAAGGTTGACCAGGTGGCGAATCTTGCGACGGACCAGCGGCGGCGGGTTCTCCAGGTCGATGTACAGCGTCCGAATCGGCGGGATGCGCGTGTGAGGGCTAAACGGGTGGACACCGGCGGCGAGTTGAACGGCGACCTGCCTAGCCAGGGTGGTCTTGCCCGCGCCTTCGGAGGCGACGACGATGACGCGGTCCATCCGCTCCAGCACGCCGGGGATCAGCCAGTCGTGATCTTCGTCGGACTCGTCGATGAACGAGCCGAGCGTGGAGAAGCCCTCGATGACGTCGCCGTCGTTGGCCATGGCGCGGAAGCGGGTGATGGCGTCCTCGGTCGCGGAGACGAGGTCGTCGGCGGTGCTGATCTCCTCGTAGCCGTGCTCGGCGATGCGTGTCAGCTCTTCGATCGCGATGCGCTTGGTGCCCAGCTCGCGGACCCGGTTGACGTAGAAGCCGATGTTGGCCGCGGTCGGCACGAACGCCGCCAGGTCGTTGATGTAGATCTGGTCCCCGGCGTCCTTCAGTTGACCGGTCTGCTCCAGTTCAGCGCAGACGCTGACGACGTCCACGGGTTCGCCGTTCCGGTACAGGTCGACGATCGCCCGGAACACCAGCCGGTGCTTGACCCGGTAGAAGTGATCGGCACTGAGCTGGGTGAACACGATGTTCGCGGCGTGAGGCGTCAGCATCGCAGCACCGAGGGCGGACTTTTCGGCCTCGATGTCGTGGGGCAGCATCCGGAAGTCGTTGGTCATGAGTTGAACTCCGCCGGTGCGTGCTCTTCGACGTCGTTGAAGCTCCAGTAGCCGTCACCGGAGTCGCCCTCGTCCTCGTCTTCCCAGCGTCGGCCGTGGAGCCAGCCGTCCGGGTGCTTGATCTTGTCCTTGGCCGTGCGCTTGCGAGTCATCTCGGCGGCGTAGCGCTCAGCTCCAGCGATGATCAGTTCGGCGTCAACGCCGGAACGGACAGCCTTCACCCACTTGGTGCGGGCCTCCTGCTTGCTGACCTTGCGTGGGTAGGCAGCCCAGAAACGGCACCAGAGGGGATCGGCGTCCGAGCCCGGCTCGGGCCGCTTTGTCTTCGACGCCGGAAGTTCGATCAAGACACCGTCGCCGGAGGCGGCAGACTCCGCAGGAGTCGGCTGATCTTGAGGAGACGTAACCGAAGTACGGTCTTTAACAGACTCACCTACAACAGCAACAACAACGGTGGGTTCGGCCATGGGTTGACCGATGGGTTCCGCCAAGGGTTCCGTGATGGCTTCCCGGAAGGGTTCGTCAATGCATGCCGTAACCGTTGTGACGACCCTTGCGGAAGCCTTCGGGGTAAGGGTCTCGATGACCCTTGCGATGGAGTCCCGCATCTCTTCGGCCTTCTTGCCCGCCAGACCGTCGAGGTCCAGGAGAGCAAACTCCTCGGCGAGCGCGGCCCGGACCCTCTCCGAGCGGACCACCGTTGCGGTGCGAATGATGTTCGTCAGGACGTTCGGTGTCCGCCACGCATCGTCGTCCCGCATGTAGGTGCGCACGAGGATCTCGTCGTGCTCCTCGTCGACCACGACGTAGCCGCGGGCCTGGAGCGCCGCCAGGTCGGCGCGGAGCTCGGGCACCGTGAAGTCGACGGCGCACCCGGTCAGCCGCCGGTCGGTGGTCGTCAGCACTCCGGCGAAGTTCAGCTCCGGCTGACTGCTCAGCGTGAAGTAGAGCCACTGCTGACCTCGGGTCAGTGACCTGAAGTCCGAGTCTGCCCAGATCCGGTTGTAGATCTTGGCGAAGCTTCCCGCCACGTTCAGTGCTCCAGTTGGTGAGTGGTTCGTCAGGTCGGGAGCGGGGTCTGTCTTCGATCAGGCACGGCCATACCTCGACCTCTGCTTGAGCGGCTTGCCGTCGCCGACGCGGATGATGTTGAGGCGGTGCGGACCGTACGACCGGTAGAGCTGCCGCCACGTCCGGGAATGCCAGGGGTAGCCGTGAATAACCCGCTCCCAGCCCTTGCGGGTTCGCATCCGCTGGGGCTGCCGACCGCCGAAGTCGACGATCGATCCGATGGGCGGCTCGGGCGGCAGGTCGGGGGTGATGCCGTAAGTGGCGAGCATCCTGATGAACCAAGAGTTCTTCAGGTACGCGGCGAACACCTCGTCGCGCGGCACCTCAAGGTCTTTGCCGAGGATCGTGTTGCAGGTGTTGCACAGCAGTCCGCGGACCGCCCAGTCCCCTCGCCATGCCTCGTGGTCAATGAAGAGCATCTGCTTGGAGTTGTGGGAGGCGGGCAGACGGCAGACCTGACAGCACCCTTCGGCTTCGACCAGCAGGGCGTCGAACTGCTCGCACGTCATCCGGTAGTGCTTGTGACGGCACTTGTCGTGCGGGTCAACGCTGGGGAAGCCAACGATTTCGGGCATGCGGAATAGACCTCCGGTCTCACGTGCACAAAGCCCTTCCTCGCAGGGAACTTGACCCTGCTGGGTATATACCCGAGCATAGACCTCATGCATATACCCAGCAACACCGCGACTCAGCCGCCTGCATATACACGGGTTACGATGTGCGACGTGACCGACAACCGCACGCCCCTGCGCCCTATCAGGGTCGAGGACGAGCTGTGGATCGAGTTCGGTCGCCTCGCTGGCGAGCGGAAGCGCTCCACAGTGATCCGCGACTTCATCCGTTGGTACATAGGCGCGCCAGGTGCCAAGTTGCCAGCCAGGCCCGGGGAAGCTAGACCCAAGGACCTCGACGAAGATCCGGAGCTGATGGAACTCTTGAAGCGGGCACGGAACGAAGTCGCCCACAACCTGTCTGGGCGCTCGTTGCTTTCTTCGAAGGAGGAAGAAGCGCTCTCCCCCATGGAGCTTCAGGTTCTCCTTCTGATAGCCGAAGGTTGGTCCGAGGCTGCGACTGCCGAACGCTTGGCGATCGGCGTCAGAACCGTAAAGACCTTGATACGTGACATTGCGACCAAGATCAGATCTACTGGTCGGGTGCTGATCTACTCCCCTATAAGGAAGCGAAACACCGCTTCTGGTTCTTCTGCTGAGTCCTGAGAACACTTACTCCTCCCAGTACCGACAGGACGCGCACACGCCTACGAGGTAGACGAATCCCCCATGCGCGACCGAGACGGGCCAGATCGGGTCGCCATGGTCGATGCCTTCGGTGATGACGCCACAGCCGTCACAGGTGCGGTCTTTCGCGGAACCGCGCGGTATGGAGAGCAGGTGCCTGCAGGCATCGCATACGACGAGGTTGGGCTTCCACGCGGCGGCTGCCACAGGTTGGGGGCGCATTGGATTCGGAACGTGGGTACACGTCCCAGACTTGCCAGAACACCACGTGATCAGGGCCGCGAGAAGGCCCAGCCGAACCCAGTCCGGATGCTGCGAGGGAGCAAGGTTAACCACTCCCTCGCCGACTGCTGCGGCTGCCTGGGTCATCCCTTCATAGACCTGAACGGCCGCAGCCTCGTTCTGATCCAGCAGCCATGTGTAGCCAGCGGTCTGGAAGGCGCCACGAATCAGCGGGGCCAGGTCGGCGAGGTCGCTTCGCTGGAGGAACTCGTCGTAGGCAAGGATGAAGCGGCCGAGGCTTGGCGCGGAGGTCACTGTGCACCTCCGGCAAGCACCTTGAACGCGTTGTTGATCTGCTCGACCTGCGCCTTGTAGGCGTCCCGCTCCCCGCGGACCCGCTCCAACTCCTCCTCCAGCGTGGCGACCATGAGTTCGGCCTCGTCGGCTCGGGTCTCGGCGTCGGAGACGCGTTTGGCCACGGCGGTGAGCAGGGCCAGCGGGTCGGCTGTCTCCGGCACCTCGACCGGCACAGCGGGCGCTTCCTTTCGTGGTGGTGTCGGCTTCGCCGGCGCGGCAGGCTTCGGGGCCTTCGCGGGCACCTTCGTCACGGTCAGTCCTCCGTCGGTCCACTCCTCACGCACCCACCACACCGGCGGCGAAGCCGACCGGGATTGGCACTTCATGTGGTTCGTCCGCTCCAGGTAGGTGGACACATCCCGCCGCCAGTCGGTGTCCCAGTCGGAGAAGGCTTCCTTCAGTACTCGCAGCAGCGCCCCGTGCCAGATGACGCCGACCGCTCCGGCGTTCTGGCCTGGCGGATGGTCCTGGGTGGCGGCCAGGCCCCGCACGACCTGCCAGAGCCTGCGCGCGTCGGCGGCTACGTCCCGGACCGGAAGGTTTCCGGTGACGGCGGCCATCTCGCTGATCTTCGGCACGGGCGACTCCTCAACTGGGGGGTTCAAATGGGCGAGGACCTCAACGGAGCGGTCCCGGATCAAGCGGGCGAGCGGTTCGGCCTCCATCGGCGAGGACACCCGCAGCACCCCGCCGCGGTCTTCGACGCGGACGCCTTGCTTTGCGGCGAGCTCCAGCAACTCCTCGATGGGCATCGCCACCTCGGGCCCCTGCGGGGGTTGAGTAGCGGCGACCATCGGGGCGGGAGGCGTGCCGAGGCGCCGGATCTCTGACCGGTAGTTCGCCACGCTTCGCCCGGTCACCATGAGCGGAAGGAACACCTGCGCGTCGGTGATCGGGTTGGTGATGTGCCAGCGGTCACCGCGCTGCTCAACCTTCAGCCCGGTTCGTTCGGCGTCCCGGACCAGCGCTTTGGCCTCCTTCGCGGTCCGCGTCAAAGCTCGCTCCTCCTGTCCTGGTCGATCTCGGCGAGGAGTTGCGTTGTCTGCGGGTTCGGCTGGTGTCCCAGCGCCGCGTGAGCGAGCCGGTTGAGAGGCGCCTGAATCGTCCGATGGGCGATCTCCTCCAGGGCGACCCGCATGATCCGGTTCTCCGCGGACAGACGAGCCAGTTCGATTGCGACCGGGTCCATCACGGCTTCCCCTGCCCCTCCTCTTCTTGAGTCCCTCCCCGAGAAGGGGAGGGCGGAGAAAGACGTGGTCATAGCGCCTCCGCTTGGTCGAGGAGGTCAGCGGCGATCCGCTCGAGGACAAGAGCGGCAATGGCGCGTGGGTCGTCGTAGATGTAGCCGTGGTCGTCGCCGCGGTGGCAGTGCTGCCAAAGTGCGTCGGCGAGCGGGTCGCTGTAGCCGGGCCGGTCTTGGCGGAGGCGTGCGGCGCGGGCTTGAAGGTTGCGGGCGGCTGTGGCGAGTTGAGGGGTCACGCCGACCTCCGCTCGACCAGGTGAGCGGGGACGTCTTCCAGCAGTTGGTAGTGGGCGAGGAAGTCGTCGACAGGGATGGCGGCCGTGCGGGTCCATGACTCCTTGACCCGGTAGTCCATGCCGCGGACCGTGGTGTCGGTGACGTCAGTGACGAGAAACCTGCGGGAGCGTTCGGCTCTGTGGCCCCAGACCTGGGCACGGCGGATAGCGGGCACGGTCACGCCGCACCTCCTGTTAGGTCGAACAGGGCGTCCTGGTGGGCGGCGTCGCCCGCAGGGGCGGGGTGTGCGGCCTCGACCCGGTCGGCGCGGTCGTGGATCTCAATCGCCCGCTCGGCCCACACGTTGGCCATGGCGCACATCCCGATGTGCTCCTGCTGCCGGTCGGCGAACGTCCTCCACTCGTCGGGGGTGTCTGGGTGGACGGCGAGCAGGGCCTTGCGTGCCTCCTCGGCCGCGGCCCTGATCTCCCGCACTTTCGCGGCGTAGGCGCCGGCCAGGGCGCGCCGATCGGCCAGCCACGCGGTCAGCCGGACGCGGTCAGTGCAGGCGATGCACCGAGGGTCATACGCGTGGCCCTGAGGCTGCTGGCGGCGGGTCAAGACAGCGCTCCGGCCAGAAGTTCCGCCAGTGGCGGTACGGGGCGCTGGTCGGGCGCGACCAGGTCGCCAACGCGTCCGGCCAGGTCGGCGACCTGGTCGGCATTCCGGCGCGTGATCGCGTCCTTGCGGAACTTGAGACCATTCGCGTAGCCGAGCTCTCGGCCTATCCAGCCGACGCCGAATCCGCGCGCGATCAGGCCGTTGATGATCTCCCAGGTGGGGCCGGCGTCGATGGTCTCGTTGTCGGGGTGGACGAGCCGACCACGGCTCCCCACCCTGAGAGCCCGGGCACAGGCGTCCACGGTGGCGGCCAGGAGCGCAGCCTCGTGCGACCGGCTGATGGACTGCTGGGCGGCGTCGATTTTCTTGATGACACCGAGCGGCACCCCTGACGTGGCGGCGATCGTCACCGTCTTGACGCCCGCCTGACGGAGCGCCTGCAGGTGACGGCGGGCCGCGGATGCGGGCACCGGGTTAATGATGCGGCGCCGTTCGGCCAGACGTTCACGGTCGTCGGCCCGGCGGGCGTGAAGGCATGTGGCGCAGGGGCATCCGGCGGCGATGCCTTTCGCTGTGCCGTGCGGGTGGCCTCCCAGGTCGAGGGGTTCACCGAAGTCCTTCCTGGCCCATGGCCCCGCCCAGCTCCAGCCAGGCATGGCCTCCAGGCGGCGCACGTATTCGGGGTCCAACTCCTGCCTGCGGTACAGGAAGCGTTGCCGCGCGACCCACTGGCCGAGCTTGATGACGATGTCGGACAGGGCTTCCTCGTGGGAGCCGGGAGGGGCGGCGTGCCCTTCCCGCTCGGCGTACTGGCACAGTGCGGAGAACGCGAGCCGCCACCGGGTTTCGGCGATCCGCCATGGGAAAGTCGGCTCGCCTTTGTGGCCTCGCGGCGTCGCGGCGGCGATCTCGTCAGGCAGGGCCGGATGCAGGTGGCCGGTGACGTTGCGGCGCCGTACCGACAGGACCCACCGGCCGAGCGGCAGGTCGTCCTCGCGGTGGTTCTCGGGGACGTCCGCGTGCTTTTCGAACTCGCAGAACTGTCGCAGAGCCTGGATCAGTGCGACGTCGCCGGGAGGTAGTCCGCGGTCCCAGCTCCACCCGGGCAGGCTCTGAAGCCGGGCGGCCACCTCTGGGGAGAGCACGCCATCGCGGTAGAGCTGACATTGGTTGGCGACCCAGCAGCCCAGAGATTCACCCGAAACAGCCTTAGCACCGTCGTAGATGGAGGGGGCGTCGGCCGGTTGCTCCAGGCTGCCGCGTGCGTGCGCCAGGTCGGCCAGTCTTGCGAAGGTGCGGTCCCACTGGGAGGCGGACCAGGTCCATGCCCAGCCAGGAACGGCCTCCAGCCGACGGATCCGGTCGGGGTCGAGCACGCCTTTGCTGTGGGCGATGCGCTGCTGGTAGGCCCATTTACCGAGTTGCTCGCCGTTCCAGACCAGGTTGGCGGAGACGTAGCGTGTCCCGTCGGTGGCATAGTCCTGCAGCAGCGCGTAGAACCGGTCCCATGCCAGCCCGCACTCGCGGACCACGCGCACCAGTAGCGCGGCCGGGTCCATGTCCTGGGGCAGCAGAAAGTGGACCCGCTCCAGCGAGCGCGGCCCGCGGGGAGTGACCTCCCGCGCCGCGGTGTCGAGCTCGCGGACAAACCTCGGGTCGTGGGCGCGCAGCGCCCGCAGCACGGCCCAGACGTGGGCGAATGTAGAGCTGGCCAGCGTACTGTCGTCGTCCCCGTCACTGTCGAGGGCGACCGGCACGATGATGGTGCCGACGGTCTTGCCCGGGGCTGGGCGCAGGACCCTGCCGATCGCCTGGGTGATGGCGATCGGGGAGGTGTGCGGGTCGGCGAAGATGATGCCGTCGACGGCCGGCACGTCCACCCCCTCGGTGAGGCATCGGGCGTTGCTCAGCAGCCGCGGTTGTAGGGCGTCTTGGCCGAGCCAGGTCAGTGCGTGCCTGCGCTCGTCGGCGGGCATGTAGCCGGAGACATGGCGGGCCCCGATGCGTCGCCCGTCGGCAAGCTGAACTCCATCCATGAGGTCGGCGAACGCTTTCGCCTTGGCGACACGGCCGTGGAAGGTGATCAACCGGCGGATGGCGAACTGGTTCAGCGCGTTCACCAGGACCGCGGGGAGGGCCTCGCTGATCCGGCCGGTGCCGGGCCGGTGACCGACGACTACGACCCGGTAGTCACACAGCAGGCGGGCGTCGATCGCCTCCCCGAAAGTGAACGCGTGAGCGACCGGGCCGAACACCGCCTCATCGTCCATCGACAGGACGCTGTCCGGCCCGGTCACGATCTGCGGCGTCGCCGTGGTGAACAGACGGCGGTGGGCGCGGATGCGCCGTCCGTTGGTCGGCACCTGGAATGCTGCGGCGGGCAGGCCCGCGAGGCGGTGCGCCTCGTCACAGATCATCAGATCGAACGGGCCGATGCCGGCCAGCTGCTGCGCCCGTTCCACCACCGGGCAGGAATGGTAGGTGGAGAACACCACCTGCGGCCGGTCAGGATGCTCGTCCTCAAGGAACCGTGCGACCTGGGCAGGGGAGGTTGTCACCTTGGCGCGGGAGCGGACCCAGAACGCCGCCAGGTCCTCGCTCCGGCTTTCCTCGTCACGTTCAGCCTTGCCGGTGGCGGTAGCAGGATCGGAACACACCACGATGGCCCGGAAAGGCGGCCCAGTACGGCGCCACTCCTGCAGTGTCTGAGCGACGAGCATCAGTGAGGGGAGCAGCACGAGGGTGCGGGCCGCACCGGTCTGCACGGCGTGCCATCGGCAGGTCAGCGTCTTGCCGACGCCACAGGCCATGACCAGCTGCGCACGGTCGTGGGTGGCCCACGCCTTGTCGAGCGCGTCCAGTGCGGCGATCTGGTGCGGTCGAGGCTGCAGGTGGGCCATCAAGACACCCCCACCGCGGCGCCACCAGCGGCGTCCCAGCGGGCGGTGAACTTCGGCGCCCGCTCGGGGAGGTCCTCGGCGAACGTGTCGGCCACCGTGATGTTGTCGTCCATGAACGTGATCGGCTCAACACCGCCGATCTCCAGCCAGCACACCGACCTGGCCAGGTCCACCGCCACCTCATCCAGGTCGATGCCGTACAGGCACTCGACCATCACCAGCGGCAGGACCATGCGGACCATCCAGTCCGCAGGCTCGACCCCGGCAAGCTGGGCGGCGTACCAGCGGGCCAGGTGCCGCGCCACGTGCACGATGTAGAGGCCAGGGCCGCACGCGGGATCCACGATGGTGATGTGCCGCAGCGCGCCGGGGTTGCCCGCGAGGCGATCCAGGCGGGCCAACTGCATCGCTGACCGCACCTGAAAACCCGCGACCTCCGGCGGCGTGTAGACCATGCCGTGCTTCTCGCGGTCGCGCTTGGCTGCCAGGCGGAGCCGCGCCTCGCCCAGCTCGACGACGCCCCACCCGGCGAGGTCGCCGAGGGGTTCCAGGCCGGTGGCGGGCAGCACGTCCCACGGCGGTGTGAGACCACGGGCGGCAGCGACCGCGTTGACGAGCTGCCGCATGACGGTACGGCTGTCTCCGGCGCGGTCGAGGAGGTCGGTGAGGGTGGTCGTTGTGGTCTTGCTGGTCATGCTGGCCTCCTTGGGGAGCGAGGCGGTGTGCTGGGGTGCCCGGCCGCGGGTGGCGGCTGGGCTGGTGGGAGTGGCGCGGTCAGGCGCCGCTGCCTCAATCAAGACGC
>NZ_JBFBCE010000139.1:0-15798 GCF_040689595.1 Streptosporangium sp. NPDC051023
GGCGGGGGCGGCCAGGCCGACCGGCCTCCCCCCTTCGGGGTCGTGGCACATTCCCCGGGAAATCGCGATGTTTTTCCCCTGCCTCGAAAAGCCCATGTCAGAAGGGGGAACAGCGCGGGCGAGGAGTTTCCCGCGCCTCGGGGAAAGCGGTGTTTTCGCAGGTCGGGCAGAACGTGAACGTACTTTTCACGTTTGCCAAACCCGGATTCCGTGGTCAAGGATGAATCATCACCGGCTGAGCCCCCGACCTGGGGTTTTCTCGTCATGCCCGGCAACCGCCCGCCGTGCCCGCCGGATGTCCGCCCATGCCCGCCCCGAGGAGGGACGATGATCCATGCCCGAGGACTGACCCGAAGATTCAAGACCAAAGGGGGAGGCGTCGACGCCGTACGCGACCTCGACCTCGATGTCGAGGCCGGTCAGCTGGTGGCCTTCCTCGGCCCGAACGGAGCGGGAAAGTCCACCTGCCTGCGCATGTTCACCTCGCTGCTTCCCCCGACCTCGGGGACCGCGCGCGTCGCGGGCCGCGACGTCGTGTCCGACCCGGCCGGGGTGCGCGCCCACATCGGCTACGTCGGGCAGAAGAGCAGCGCCGGTGAGAACTTCCGCGTCCGCGACGAGCTGGTGACCCAGGGCCGTTGCTACGGCCTCACCCGATCCCGGGCGCGGGAACGGGCCGAGGAGGTTCTCGACATGCTGGACCTGCGTCCCCTGGCCGGACGTAAACCCGGCACCCTGTCGGGCGGCCAGCGCAGGCGCCTTGACATCGCCATGGGGCTCGTTCACCGGCCCCGGCTGCTGTTCCTCGACGAGCCCTCGACCGGCCTCGACCCGCAGAGCCGCGCCAACATCTGGGAGCACATCCTGCGGCTGAGAGAAGAACACGGCGCGACCATCTTCCTGACCACCCACTATCTGGAGGAGGCCGACACCATGGCCGAGCGGGTCGTGATCATCGACCGGGGCCGGATCATCGCCGACGACACGGCCGGACGCCTCAAGAGCGACCTGGCGGGCGACCGCGTCACGATCACCGTCCACGACGAGGCGGAGGCGGCGAAGGCGGCCGGGATCGCGCGGCGGATCGCCGCGCCCGGCGAGGTCACCGAGGACGGCACGACCGTCCTGCTGCGGGTGCCCCACGCGGCCTCGGCACTGCCCGGGTATCTGCGGTCGCTGGAGGCGGCCGGTGTGAAGGTCGCCACCGCCGAGACCGCCAGGCCCACCCTGGATGACGTGTTCCTCGCGCTCACCGGGCGCAGTCTCCGCGAGGGCGACCCCCAGGACGGTGCCGCGTGAGCGCCAAGCTGGTCCGGGACACCGCGACGGTCTTCTCCCGGGAGTTCGCCCCCGTGCCGCGTGAACCTGTCGGCCTGCTGTTCACCATGGGACAGCCCCTCGTCTTCCTGTTCCTGTTCGGCCCGATGCTGTCGGGAACGGGGGCCCTCGGGGACGGTGGCGCGTCGTGGCAGTGGTTCGTGCCGGGCATCCTGGTCATGCTGTGCCTGTCCGGGCCGATGTCAGCCGGATACTCGCTGCTGGTCGAGCTGATCGGAGGCTCGATGGAGCGGATGCTCGTCACTCCGCTGAGTCGTACGGCGATGCTGGTCGGCCGGACCATGAAGGAGTTCGTGATCCTGCTGGCCCAGGCCGTGCTGATCATCGCTCTCGCGGTGCCGCTGGGGTTCCGGCCGAACCCCGGGGGAGTGCTGGCCGGGCTGGCGCTGCTGACCGTGCTCGGGGTCGGTCTGGGCGGGTTCTCCTTCGCCCTCGCGATCGCCTCCCGCCCCGGGGGTGAACTGTTCTTCGGAGTCACCCAGATGGCGATGTTCCCGCTGATGCTGCTGTCGGGCCTGCTGCTTCCGCTGGACTCAGGCCCGTCCTGGCTGCGGGCCGCGGCGGCGCTGAACCCGGTCTCCTACGTCGTGGAGGCGGAACGAGCGCTGTTCGCGGGCCGGTTCATGGAGTCGCCCGTGCTGTACGGCCTGCTCTGCGCCTGCGCGGTTGCCGCGGCGGGCCTGGCGCTGGGCATCCGCGCGATGCGGCGCGGCGTCTGACGCTCGACGCGCGGCACCGCCCCGTGCGATCCCCGGCGCGTGGCCGCCGGTCCGCGCCCGCCGGTCCGCGCCCGCCCGGCGCGGCGGACCGGCGCTCCAGGCGGGGCGCCGCACGGCCATTTCACATCGACGACCTGTCATCCCTTGCGCCGTCTTTGTGTGGGATATAACACAAAGCTTATATGTTAGACATTTCTTGCCTGCTTCTTAGGTCAAAGATAACTTTTGTCGCGCACCTCTGCGCGGGCGTTCTCCGTCCGCGATTCGCTTTCGCACTCTGATCGGAGGTATCAACGCGTGATTTCCAGGAAGGCGGCGGCCGTCGTCGCCGCCGGAACTCTGGCCGCGGGAGGCCTACTGTGCGGCCAGGTCCCCGCCCTGGCCGACGGCTCGCCCATGACCCCCCAGGCCAGCTGCCGGTCCTACACCAACGACACCAGGACCATCGGATACGGTGCCTGCGCCATCGTCGACGGCTGGGAACGCTGGCGGCTCGCCGTGAGATGCACGACCAGGAGCACCGACTACTACTCTCCCTGGCAGTACACCTCGCTCACGAAAAGCTATCTGTGCCCCTACGGGGGCAAGGTGACCATGGTCTGGACCGACAGCCAGTCCTGACCAGGACGCCCGGGGCGGGCCCGTGAGGCTCGGCCGGGGCATGTTCGGCCGGTGGCGAGCACGCCGCCGGAGCGCGGCCCGGCGGTGCGCCCCCGCCGGACGCTCTCACCGGAAGAACCCGCGGGAGGCCCTCGCCCGGGAGACGGGGAAACGGCGAAGGCCGATGACGATGGCCAGGATGATAATGGCTCGCCGGGTTTTCTCCCGCTGAATGAAATAATTGAAATTAATAGTTTATGTCATCGTATATGAAACGTGTCCGGCGTCACGATGCGGGTCAGGTGGCGGACCATCGCGCGGGGCCGTCCCCGTCAGAGACCGGGCGCGAGGCCGTGGACGAACACGACGTTGGGATAGGCGGGATTGTCCACGTAACCCCGCACCGACCTGGCGTAGGCACGCTGGTAGTTCTGGACGTACGGCACCGCCACGGCCGCCCGCTCCGTCACGATCATCCGCTGCAGCTCGGTGTACGACTTCTCCGCCGCGGCCCTGTCGGTCGCCGTTAGCTCGGGCAGCGCGTCGATGGCGCTGTCGACGGCCCGGTCCTCCAGGTAGGAGAGGTTGAACGAGATCGGGTCCGCGCTGCGGAACACGTTGACGAACCAGGAGTAGGCGTCGGCGTAGTCCGGATACCAGTACATGACGAAGATGTCCTGCCGCTTGCCCGGGTCCTTCGCCTTACCCCTGCCCCACTGGGCGTTCCACTGCAGCGGTGTCGCCTCGAGCGTGACGTGCAGCTGCTTCAGCGCCGAGCTGAGCAGCGTCACCAGCAGCCGCTGGTCGCTGTCACCCTGGGCGTAGGTCAGCGTGAGCCTCAGCTCCTGCAGGTCGGGGCCGTAGCCCGCCTGCGCGAGCAGTTCCTGGGCGCCGGGCAGGTCTTGCTTGGGCAGGTCGCCGGATGTGAAGCCCAACAGGCCGAGGGGAACCAGGCCGGGCGTCGGGCGGGCCGAGCCCTTCAGCGCGTCGATCAGGCCCTCGTAGTCGATCGCCTTCTGCAGCGCCTGCCGTATCCGCACGTCCCGCAGCGGCCCGCTCGCGGTGTTGAAGAGCGTGAGCAGGTTCTGGAACGACGCGGTCTCCGAGGTCTGCGCGCCCTGCCTCGCCGCCTCGGCGAACAGCTGCGGGCTGAGCCTGGGGACGAACGAGACCTCGTCGCGCTGGAGCAGCCGCGCGGCGGTGGTCGGCTCGGGGGTGACCCGGTAGGTGATCTTCGTATAGTGGGGGCCGTCCCAGCCGCCCCAGTAGCCTTCGAAGGCCTTCAGGGTGAGCTCGGTCTCCTCGCCCTTGCGCCACGAGCCGATGGTGTACGGCCCGCTGCCCGCGTCCTTGCCCTGCTCGAACCACTTCTTCAGATCGCCGTTCCCGGTGGCCTGGATGTCGTACACGTAGGCGGCGTAGCCGGAGGAGGCGACCAGGTCGAGGGGGCTCGGATACTTCAGCGTGAAGACCAGAGTCTTGGCGTCCCTGGCCTCGATGCCTTCGACCGCGCCCCAGATGTAGGCCGCGCCCGCGCCGATCTTCCTGGTGCGCTCGATGGAGGCCTTGGCCGCCGCGGCGTTCACCGGCCTGCCGGTGTGGAACACGGCGCCGTCGCGCAGGGTGAACGTCCAGATCCTGCCGTCGGAGGAGCTCGTCCACGAGGTGGCCAGGCGCGGCTCCGCCTTGCCCGTCCGCTGGTTGTAGACGGTCAGCGACTCGTAGACGTTCTGCATGGCGATGATCTCGTTGGAGTACGAGGACGCCGGGTCCCAGTCGGTGACCACGTCCAGATTCGGGGCATAGACGAAGGTCGCGTTCCCCGGCGCGCCCGGTGAGGCGGCGGGGGAGGACTGCGCGGAGGACGGGTCCGGCCTCGGGGTGTCTTGCGGGGTGTCCTGTGCGCCGCGAACCCTGCCGCCCGCGCATCCGGAGACCGTCAACGCAAGAACGGCCGCCGCTACCGCGGCGAACGCGCGTTTGTGCCGGCGCATGATGGCCCTTTCTTCTCTTCTGTCCGACGAGGGGACCAGCGGCCTTGACACGCACGCGTACAGCGGGCTCAGGCAGGTGACCGAGGGGGACCTCGCTGAGTTCGACGATCCTGACCGCTGCCGGGATCGCCCGGTGGCGACCGCCCGCGCCACCGCCTCCTGTCCGGCGTTCTCGATGGCCCGCGCGGCCGCTCCCAATGGGCAAGATCGTAGCGAAACGTCCGCCCGTGAGCGCGACGCTCGCGCCGACGGCGTCGTTCCCTAGGAGGAGGGCGCCCTGTCAGGACGAACAGAACGTGTCCTCGATCGCCGTCAGGATCCTGTCCGCCTGCCGGGCGCCGATCGGGGCCGTGTCGTCGAAGCGGAGGCGGACGCGCGCCGTTACCCTCGCGCGGTCCATCCCGCTCATCAGGTCCCGGCACGAGTTCAGCGCCCTGCCGATCGATCGCCGCCGGTCAAGCGCGGGATCGATCTCCCGCAGGGCGGCCAGCAGCGCCCGGGTCTCACGCCTGCCGGGAGAGGGGACGGTAAGCGGTCCTGTGGGCGACGGGACCCCTGCGGGCCCGGTGAGCGTCGTGGCACTGGGCGCGGGGGTGCTCGCCCTGACGGCGTTGTGCGCCCTGCTGATCCTGTCGCCGATGACACCGATCCCGGCGACCAAGACGAATCCCATCCCGGCCGACAACAGCAGCGCTTTCAGCGGGCTGTGCCGTTTCGGCTGCCGGTCGCGCCGCGGGGAACGTTGACGACGGAGAGTTCGCACCCACCGGACGATAGGGGGCACGGCACCTCCAGGGTAGGCGGACGCTCCATCCGGCTTTCGGTCGGTACTCCGGCGGACCCCACCGCGGGGCAGCGGCATACCCGCAGGAAACCGATGCTCGCGGCATTTTCCGATGGTCCGATTTGACCATTCATGACTTTGATCAATCGGATTCCGATAAATCCTTGATCGGTACAGCGCAGAGTTTGGCGTTACATTCTTCGGTCCGCCACCGCGACTTCGACCGGTGAAGGAGTGACATGCGTGCCATCCATGTGGTGAAGGCCTGGTTGTCGGGCCCTGCGGCCATGGCGATGCTCACACCGTGCCGTATCTCCGTCCATTCCACCACCGGCGGTTCTCCGAGGTCACGCGCGACATTCTCCGTACGGGCAGTCAACGAAAGAACCTTCGGAAAGGAACTCACCGTGAGGATAAAAGCGATCGCAGTCGGAACGGCCGTGGCCCTCGGCCTGGCCCTCAACGGCCTGACAGCGAATCCGGCGTCGGCCGCGAGCGCGGGAGGATACACCTACTCCTGCTCCAGGGGCGGATTCACCGGATATATATATGTGAACTTCTCACGCGGTTCGAACGGGCGGATTTATCGAATCAACTGGCTGCAGTACAGGATCAACAAGGGGCGTAACCGCGGCGGCAACAGCGCGAACGTCTTCTGGTACGACCCCAGCACTCTGCCTGCGACCTCCGTCAAAACCACCCACGGCATCCAGGACAACCGGTGGCACAGATTCAGCGGCAGCCTTGGCACCGGTGGTGGGCGCGGCAGCACCTTCAAATTCATCTTCGACAAGAGCTCGGCGAGTGACCCCTCCTGTTGGGCGCCGACGCACATGCGCTGAGAAACCGACTGCCGATCACCCCCGGCCTGCCGATCACCGCCGATAGGCCTTGGCGGAGGGGTTGCGGGCCCCGGATACCGCTCGCCCATGGGCGCTGCATCAACGTCCAGGACAAACTTCCCGAAACTCCATCACTTCGTCCCCGTGCCCGAGGTCGACTCGCTGGCCGAGGCCGCCGTCCGCGACCAGATGACCCACCGCAGGTTCCTGGCCGAGCTGCTGTTCCAGGTCCTGACCAAACGCGAGGAGAAGAACAGCCTTGCGATCGCCTCCAACGAAGCCTTCAGCGGCTGGGCCAAGACCTTCACCGATCCACGTCTCTGCGCCGCCATCGTCGACCGCCTCACCTTCGGCGGAACCATCATCGAGACCGGCACCGACTCCTACCGCCTCGCCCAGACCCGCGCCCGAGACCACGCTGCCGGCTGACCACCACACCACAACTCACTGAAGGGCGGGACCGCACGGCGGCCCGCCCTCTTCAGTAGACCCGCGGACAAGCTGCGCCCGGCTCGGGCGCATCAGCCACACGGCAGCGGCGAGCGTGAGCACCCAGCCGATCACTTCGATGAGCAGGTGATCCGTTGCGTTGGGGACGGATTGCAGCAGGTACACCCGGACGCTGTTGATCGCTCCGTGCGTCAAAACCGCGGGCCAGACACTCCCCGACCGCCAGCGAAGTGCGAGCAACAGCGGCGCCCATGGCAGCATGCCCGCGAAGTAGATAACGATGTCCCAGGGGGGTCGATCACCGATGACGGCGAGGACCGGCAGGTGCCAGACGATCCAGACCAGACCGCTGACAAGGGCCAGCGGCCAGAATCCCCATGACGCGGCGCGCGTCGCCAGCCAGCCGCGCCAGCCGAACTCTTCGCCGATGGCGAAGACCGACTGCATGAGGAAGACCGGAACGATCCACATGGTCGCCGTGAAGATCTGGTTAAGCGGGTTGAGCTGCCAGATCCCCAATGCCAGTGCGATGGCGGTTTGGATCGCGGCGATCGCGGCGATGAGGCCGATGCCGATGCCGGCCCACTTGGGTGTGCCGCGCCACCTGGTGGCGAACGTCTCTCGGAACGTTCCGGGTCGTCGGGCAAGCCACATGATGATCGCTGCGAGCAGCGGGGTCAGTTGCAGGATCGGAGTGATCAGGTTGTAGAAGTCCGTCGGGACGAGCCGGAAGACCATCGGAACGGACAGCGCGAAACACAGCAGGACGGCGATCGCGAAAAACCACGTGACATCGACAATAGTTGATCTGGCAGAACTGGAGCGCGTGGGGGACGCAGTCATGATGACCTCGTTTCGTGCGGGCGCGAGGATCTAGCTCGATGAACGTACGGTGATCTTGGTGTAGCGCGGATCGGCCATCTTGAACTCGGGGAGAACCTTGACGACCGGGTCGTCCACGGAGAATCGGTCCGTCAGCAGCATGATCGCCGTCGCCGTCATCGACTTGCTCAAGGACGCGATACGGAACGGCGTCCGGGGCGTCACCGCGTTGTCGTCCCCATCCCGGCCGCGGACGATCGTCTCGACGGACGACCCGTCGATCACGGCAGCTGCGACGCCCGGCGTGCCGTAGACGGAGCGGTAGTCGTCGATCAGCTCCTGGTCACCGGCATAGGCCGGGGCTGTCCAGCCGGCGAGGATGACGACGCTGAGAAGTGTGAGACGTAGGAAACGCACAATCTCGAAGCTAGGCCTGGCGGAATCGGTCCGGCCTCACCCGAAGGGGTGAACCCGGTACCGCCCGTCAGGATGGAATTCGTGGCGAGCGACGAGCCCGTTCTCGTAGGCGTAGATCACCACGTGCACGCGGTCACACAGGTGCCCTGGCGGCATTCCCGGTTCGGCCCGCTCGCCCGCGCCCGCGGCCGAGACCACGCTGCCGGCTGACCACCACACCACAACTCACTGAAGGGCGGGACCGCACGGCGGCCCGCCCTTCAGCTATCCATCACCACTTCACTGTTGCTGAATCTCGTCGACATCACCGGCTCCCACGCCCCCGCAACCGCTGCCCTAACCGACACCCACCCGTCCGTGTGGTGGCCGGGGGAGTCGTTCTGGGTTTGTCGGTGGTGATCTCTAATGTCCGCCGCATGACGAGTACGTTGCAGGCGTATTCCTACGCCGGGCCCTCCACTCTTTCCGAGGGCCACCTGGGATTGTCGACCTCGGGAGGCCGGACGGCCACGGGCTTCCTCGACCATCCCCGGTTCTTCAGCGGCCTGCTCACCCAGGCCGCGCCCGCCGCCGCAGGGCTGCTCGCGGTCGCCGACGTGGCGCTGGCGCGCTACCACAGACCGCAGCCGGGATTCACCCGCGACCCGGTGGTGACCTGTGGCGGCGACCGGCTCAGGTTCGAGTCGTTCTCCGCGTGCGGCGGCGTCTACTCCCGCCTCGACGTGCTGGGTCCCGCCCTCGACGGCGAGGTGTTCGATCGGGGCACGACCAACGTCGACGTGAACAACCCGCTGCGCGAGGCGTTGGCCAGGGTCGGCGGGCGGGACCCGTTGCACGTGGGCGTCGGGCCCGACGAGCTCACCGTGACCACACTCGACGGCGCGGTCGTCGAGAAGAAGGTCCCGCTGCCCGCCCGGTGGCTGCGCGGCTTCGCCGAGGTCCAGGTCATCGCCGCGGGGTTCGACCTGCGCGCCGAGCTGGCGGGCCCGCAGGCCGTCCGTTTCCTGCGCGGCCTGCCCAGGAGGGCGGCGGCCGAGGTCTGGGCCGTCCCAGCGGGCCGTGAGCTGCGGGTCTCCGAGCGACAGGTGCCTGGCGCGGTCCATCTCGCCGGGGTCGGGCGGCTGGCGACGATGACGCCGCTGCTCAGATTCGCCAAGGCCTTGCGCGTCTACGGCCCGGCGGACGGCTCGGGATCCAGCGCATGGGAGCTTGAACTGCCCGGCATGCGTTACACGCTGGCCCTGTCCCCGCAGGCCTGGCGCGGCTTCTCCGGAGAGGGCGCAGTCCTGGCCGACCTCTCCGGTGACCAGGTGGCCGACGACGCCGACCTCGTCGGCGTGCTGCTGAACTTCGAGCCGACCCTCGAACTCGGCCTGCTCGCGGAACGCTCCGGCCTGGCGCCGGAACGGGTCCGCGCCGCGCTCACCCAGCTCGGCACGGCGGGCCGGGTCGGCTACGACCTCGCGGAGGCCGCCCACTTCCACCGTGAGCTGCCCTACGACCGTGACCACGTCGCCGCGCTGAACCCCCGGCTCGTCTCGGCCCGCGCGCTCGTCGACGACGGTGCCGTCCGGCTGACCGGTCCCGGATCGGCCGAGGTCGGCACCGAGGGCGGCGTCCGCGTGGTCGGGCTCGAGGACGGATCGTGCACCTGCCCGTGGTGGTTCGACCACCGTGGCTCGCGTGGCCCCTGCAAGCACGTGCTCGCCGCCCGGATCGTCGCCAGGGAAGCGTCCCGATGAGCGTCTGGGACGAGGTTCGCGAGCTCGTCGACACCCAGCGGGTCGTCGCGCTGATGAAGTGCCTGACCGGGCTCGACGACGCCGGACGGCGTGAGGTGGCCCGCGAGCTGCCCGGCCATCTCGAGGTGGTGCGCGAGCGCGCCAGGGAGATGTCCCGGCGCCACCACGAGTACGCCGCAGAGAGATCCCCGGCGATACCGGAGCGGGTCGGCCGGCGGCGTCCTCGACGTCGAGGCGGAGCGATGGAGACACGACCCCGACGACGACCTGGGCGGCTGGGCCGAGCCGCTACGGGCGGACTTCCAGCAGGCGCTGCTCCGCCTGCCCCGGGTGATTCCCCCCGGAGTGGCGGCCAGGGCGGGCGAGCTGACCTCGGCGGCGGGGAAGGAGGCCGCCGGGTGGCTGGCCCTCGGCGGCCTACCGGACCCCGTGGTGACCGTCCGCTGGCGCTGGAGCGAGAACCTGAAGGCCAGGTGGCTCGACGAGCGGATGTTCGCGTTCGGGGCGGGAACCACATTGGAGCTCACAGGGTTCACAGAGCCCACGGGCCCGGCGGGCACGCCGGGTACGGTCCAGCCGGTCGTGCTCGTCAAGGCGGTCCGGACCGGACTCGGGCTGGCCGACGAGCTGCTGACCGGTGTCGTCAGGGGGGCGATCGAGGACGGCGGTGGCCACATGGACTGGTGGCCGGTGATCATGCCCTCGCATCGAGAGGCGGTCGCCGCGCACATGGCGCCCCTGCTGCGGCCAGGTTGGGGCCGGGAGCGGGTCGAGGCCAGGCGGCTGGCCGAGCTGGTCGAGCTCGGCGCGACCACGGCCGAATGGGCCGGGGCCAGCGGGGAGATCCCCGACATCACGGCGATCGCCGCGCGCAGGAACTCCAGCCGGTTCGCCGGTTGCTGCCGCCGCCTGCGCGACCTGCTGGCCCGGCCGCAGGAGGCTCCGGGGCGGCGGGGATGACCGTCCGGTTGGGTATGGCGGTCGCCGTACGGGGAGCGAGGCAGGACCGGGGCACCGTCGAGGTTTCGCCTCGGCGGCGCCCCGGACGCACCGGGCGGCGTCTCAGAGGTAGAGGCCGATGGTCTCCGGGGCGGTCGAGGTGTTGCTCACGCCGTCACGCAGGGCGAACAGCTCGGCCAGGGTCGCGCCCGACGGGGGGACGCCCTCCGTGCTGCCCAGCCACCGGGCCGCCTCGTCGTGGGGGAGGGCGCCGACCTCGATCTGGGCCAGGCAGCGGCCGGGACGGACGACCGCCGGGTGGAGCCGGGCCAGGTCCTCGTTGGTCGTGATGGCGACCAGCACGTCCCGGCCGTGGCCGAGCAGGCCGTCGGTCAGGTTGAGCAGGCGGGACAACCCCTGTCCCGTCATCTCCTTCGCCCCCGACCTGATCAGCTCGTCGCAGTCCTCGAGAACGAGGAGCCGCCACTTGCCGCCCTCCTCCTCGGAGTCGGAGCCGACCGCCACCTCCATCAGGTATCCCGGGGAGTTGAACAGGCGCTCCGGGTCGAGCACGCAGTCCACCTGGCACCAGGACCGCCACTCGCGGGCGAGCGTGCGCAGCAGCGTGGTCTTGCCGGTGCCGGGCGGGCCGTGCAGGAGGAGCAGGCGGCCGTGCACGTCGGCCGGGGTGACGGACATCAGGCGGGCCAGCGGGCCGTCGAGGGTGCGGGCGTAGTTGCCGCCGATCTTGGCCCACGGGGAGGCGGTGATGGGCTTCTCTGAGCGGCGGGCTCCGTGCGGGCCCTGCCACCAGAAGCCCATCTCGACGTGCTCGCTCTCCGGGGCGGGTTCCAGCGCGTCCTTGACGGTCTCCTCGATCACCGAGCGGGCCAGCTCGTCGTCGACCGCGGTGACGCTGACCAGCGCGGAGCGGTTGCGGTAGCGGATCACGCGCAGGGTCCAGCCCTCACCGCGGATCAGCCGGGACTCGCGTCCGTCGTCCTCCCGTGCCGCCCGCACCAGCGTGCCCGCCGCGGGTGCCAGCGGAGCGTCGGCACGGACCCGTTCCAGCTCCGTGGTGCGTGACCACGGTTGCGCGCCCGTCGCGAACGGCGAGAGCGCGAGAGCGTCGATCACGTCCATTGCCGAGTCGCCGTCGTCGAGCCAGACGTTTATCGGCAGTTCCCTCGCGGGTGGTTCGGGGGTGAAGTTGACCTCCCTCAGTACGGACATATCGGCAATGATCCCCTTTGCTGTCACGCAGGTCGAGGGGTTTTCGGCGTCAAAGGCGCATCAACGGCGGGCACGGCCGGGCGGGCCGCCCGATCAGGCCCGTTGATCATGACCCGGGCCCGTTCCCGTGTCAGCCCCTGGACAGCTCGCCGTCGTAGGCGGTGCCGAAGTTCAGGCCGTCGATCCAGTGGTAGGCCAGTTTGTCCCCCTTGCGGGTGAGGGTCAGCGTGCCCGGGACGCAGGTGAGGGGATCGTCCACCTTCAGGGCGAAGCCGAGGGCCGATCCGCCGGCCTTGGTCAGCCCGAGGGTGCCGGAGCACCCGGAGGTCGGCTCCGTCCACAAGCCCGAGTCCTTGCCCGAGGTGAGGCCGATCTTCACGTCGTGCTCCTTGAGGGGGAACAGGCCGGTGGGGTCGGTCGGCTTGATGTGCCCCGACCAGGTGCCGGCGAACGCGGCGGGAATCCTCAGGCCGCCCTCCGGTCGCTGGGACTCCGCCGTCGCGGACGGCCCCGGGGTCGGTTCCAAGGTCGGTTCCGGGGTCGGTTCCGCGGTGTCGGTGACGTCGCCAGGGTTCCCGCTGTCGTCGTCCCCTCCCGAGGAGGTGTCGCCTGAGGAGGTGTCGCCTGAGGAAGTTTCGCCCGAGCCGGAGGACGGGGTCGCGGTGTCGCCAGGGTGGATCTCGGCACTGAGCGGGGTGGTGGCCGGGCTCTGGCCGCTTCTGGAGGAGGTGGCGGCGGCGATCGGGCCGCCGGTGTTCCGGCCGCTGACGAGGTACCAGGCCGCGACACCTCCGGCGATCACGAGCGCGGCCACGACGAGGCCCGCGCCGATGGCGACCCCCCGGGACGACCGCCGGGACGTCTGGGTGTCGAGGTCCAGACCGCCCGCGCCGCCGCCCGCGTCCGTGCGGTCCGCGGCGTCTGTGCTCCCGCCGCTCCCGCCGCTCCCGCCGCTCCCGCCGCTCCCGCCGCTCCCGCCGCTCCCGCCGCTCCCGTCGCCGGGAGCCGCGGCGATCCGGGAGCCGATCCTGGCCAGATCCTCGGTCGAGGGCGGCGACTGGCCACCCGGGTCGACGAGGCTGACCATCAGGGAACGGGCCGTCGGCCTGCGGGCGGGATCCTTGTCCAGGCACGAGCCGATCAGCCCGGCCAGCCTGGCGGGCAGCGCCGACAGGTCCGGCTGGTGGTTCAGGATCCGGTTCAGTACGGCCGGCAGTGTGTCGGCCCCGAAAGGCGAACGTCCGCTCGCCGCGCAGAGCATCGTGGCCGCCCAGGCGAAAACGTCGGAGGCGGGCGAGGCGGGAGCGCCGCCGATCTGCTCCGGCGCCATGTAAGCGGGGGTGCCGACGATCCCCGAGGTCATCGTCGCCGCGCCGTCCGCCCTCGCGATGCCGAAGTCGACGACCCGGGGACCGTCCGGGCCGAGCAGCACATTGGCCGGCTTGAAGTCGCGGTGCACCACCCCGGCCGCGTGGATCGCCGCCAGCGCGGTGGCCGTGCCGACCACCAGGCGCTCCAGCTCGCCGCTCCGCAGCGGTCCCCGCTCCCGGATCCGCTCCTGCAGCGACGGCCCGTCGACGAACTCGCTCACCACATAGGGCCGGGGCCCGTCGACCGACGCGGCCAGCACGCGCGCCGTGCAGAAGGGGGCGACGCTCTCCAGCGCGGACAGCTCCCTGGCCAGCCGCGCCCGCGTCTCCCGGTCGCTCCCGAACAGGAGTTTGACCGCGACCGGCTCCCCACCGGGCGCGTGTCCCAGGTAGACGACGCCCTGGCCTCCCTCACCCAGTCTTCCGGTCAGCCGGAACACCCCCAGCCTCGACGGGTCTTCGGGGGACAGGGGGGTTGCGACCATGGGGCAAGGCTAGCGATGACCGCTTGGTATGGGCATATTTTGAGACATGCGGACGATCGACTGGGTTGACGGGGCCGTCGAGCTCGTGGACCAGACAGCGCTTCCCGACAGGTGTCACCTCATCCGGATCGACACGGTCGACGGGCTGGTCGAGGCCATCAGGAGGCTGGCCGTACGGGGGGCTCCCGCCCTGGGGGTCGCGGGGGCGCTCGGGGTCGCGCTCGCGGTGCGCGGCGAGCCCGACCCGGTCGCCGCGGCGGCCCGGCTGCGCGCGGCCAGGCCGACCGCGGTCAATCTCGCCTGGGGCGTCGACGAGGCGCTCGCACACCTGGACGGCGGGTTCGAGGCGGTTCTCGGCCGCGCGCTGCGCATCAGGGACGAGGACATCGCGGCCTGCCGCGCGATGGGGGAGCGGGGGGCCGACCTGGTGCGCGAGCTCACCGGGCGCGATCGGGTGCGGATCATGACCGTCTGCAACACCGGAGGCCTGGCGGCCGTCGAGCGCGGCACCGCCCTCGGCGTCGTGCAGACCCTGCACGAGCGGGGGCAGCTCGCCGAGGCGCTGGCGCTGGAGACCAGGCCGCTGCTGCAGGGCGCCAGGCTGACGGCGTGGGAACTGGGCAGGATGGGGGCGCCCTACCGGCTGGTCGCGGACTCGGCGGGGCCGTTCCTGCTGGCCAGAGGGCACGCCGACGCCGTGCTGATCGGCGCCGACCGGATCGCCGCCGACGGCGACACGGCGAACAAGATCGGCTCCTACGCCCTGGCCCTCGGCGCCCGCCGCGCGGGCGTGCCCTTCGTCGTCGTCGCCCCCGAGACCACCGTCGACCTGGCGACCGCGACCGGGGCCGCGATCGAGATCGAGGAGCGTGACCCTGAGGAGGTGCTGCACGTACGCGGGACCCGGCTCGCGCCGGAGGGGGCGGGCGCCCTGAACCCGGCCTTCGACGTCACCCCGCACGACCTGGTCACGGCCATCGTCACCGAGCGCAGGGTGATCCGCCCCGGCCGGGGCGAGCGGCCGTGACGGTCCCCGCGCGGGGGTTTAGCGGCCCCGCCCCCGGTTAGGAGAGGCGGGTTCCGACGTCCGCCCCCTACCTGGAGCCCCATTTCGCCGTGTTTCGTCGGTAGATCAGTTGGTAAACCCTGGCATGGGGCGACGCGTCAGCCATTACGCTCCGGTAAACCCCCTGTACCCGAACCGTGGAGAAGCCTCGTGGCCATCGATCTTGTTACTCGTCGCGAGTGGGGTGCCCGGGAGCCGCGTGGTTCCTACGGCCGGCTCAATTCGACCAGAGGCGTGAAGGTCCACTACACCGGTGGCCAGGTCAGCCCGGACCTCGTCAACGACCACGCCAAGTGCGTCGCCATGGTGAAGTCCATCCAGAACTACCACATGGACGGCAACGGCTGGATCGACGTCGGCTACTCGATGCTGGTCTGCCCGCACCGGAAGGTCTTCGAGGGGCGGGGCCCGAACCACCTGCCCGCCGCGAACGGCCCCGGGCTCAACAGCGGCCACTACGCCGTGCTCGGCATGGTCGGCAACGCCGGGCTGACCCAGCCGCCAGACGGCCTCCTGAACGGCATCCTCGACGCCATCGAGTATCTCCGCGACAAGGGCGGCGCGGGCACCGAGATCAAGGGACACCGTGACGGCTACTCGACCGACTGCCCCGGTGAGCCGCTGTACGCCTGGGTGAAGCAGGGCGCCCCCCGCCCCGGCGGAGGCGAGGGGCCCGACCGGCCGCACGAGCCCCCGGCCTTCCCCGGGCGCGTCCTGAAGTACCCGCCGGTCATGAACGGGGAGGACGTCCGTACCTGGCAGCGCCAGATGAGGACGCGAGGCTGGAGCCTCGACGCCGACGGCCTGTACGGCGAGCGCTCCCGCGAGGTCTGCCGCGGCTTCCAGCGGGAGAAGAGCCTGCCGGTCACCGGCGCCGTCGACCGCGCGACCTGGGAGGCCTCCTGGAAGGCGCGGCAGACCTCGCGGGAGCGCTCGCCGTACAGGCCGTCGGCGTCGAGGCTCCAGCCTCGCGTCCTCATCTGGCGCTGCCAGGTAC
>NZ_JBFBCE010000140.1:0-15291 GCF_040689595.1 Streptosporangium sp. NPDC051023
TCGACGGCGGTGCGGGGCTCGGCGGTCATGTCCATCTCCAGGGGCTTGGGCGGGTCAGGGGTGGGGGGTGCCCGGGGTCTCCCCCGGGCCGGGGTCCCAGTGCTTAGAGGGTGGCGAGGGCGTCGTCGCGGAGGTCGGGGCGAATGTTGGTGATCGCGGCGGCGAGGATGGCGGCCATCTGGTCGCGGGTGGGGGTCTGCTCGGTGGCGGTGGTGGTCATTTCGGCTCCTCGTGTTTCGCGCTTCCCGATGCCAATTACATTAGGCCAATCGCGTTAGGCGGTCAACAGGTTTGGCCAAATTGACAAGGCCAATCCGGTTAGGCATCATGCGGGAGTGAACGACGACGAGATCAAGGCGATCGTCCCCGCCTACGAAGCAGCCTGCGAAGCCGCCCTGCAGGAGCGCGACGCCACGCTCCGCCGCGCCATAGCCGAGGGCCACAAGCAGGTTGACCTCATCAAACTCACCGGCCTCAGCCGAGAAACCATCCGCCAGGCCCTCGACCCCGCAGCCCGTGAGGCTGTCCGCCAAGCCGCGGTCGAGCGACGCGCTGCCCGTAAGGCCCAGCAAAAGCCGTAGCCGCCTCACCCCTCCTCCTCAGCGAGGAGGTCTCCCTGCCCCGGGACGTCTCCGCCGGCGCGGCCCCGAATGTAAGACCGTCGAGGGCTGGGCTGGATAAGGCCGCGCTTTCGGGCGCAGCACGGCCCGTACCCTCGGGCGATCGACACAGGGTCTGTGAGGCGCTTCGGGCACGCCCTGCACCGGACGGATCGGGGCGTGCTCTCGGAAGCGTCCGTGGTGGAGTCGTCACCGAGGTCGAGCTGGGTCACGGCGTCGCGCCCCACTGCCGGTTGAGGAGGGCCATCGGCTCCCCTGGCCGGTACGTCCGGCGGTCAAGGTCGAGGATCGCCGCGGCGATGTCGTCCGCGGTGACCGGGAGGACGTCCCCCAGATGGCGGGCGAGGTCGACGACCCGGCGGAGAGCCTGCTCGGCCTCACACTGGTCGCTGCGGTGGGCGCGTAGAGCCTCCGCGTCCTCCTCGGTGACGTCCTCCCCGCGGAGCTCGTCCAGAGAGACGAGCGGAGCCCGCACAGAGCCAGCAGCGGTCAGAGCGACCTGGGCGTCTTCCCGGCGGCACATACAGGCGCTGCAGGCGTTGAAATCGCAGCGGCGCCCGATAATGGCGAAGGCGATCTCCTCGGCAGCCTGGCGGCGGGCCTGTTCGGCGATGAACGGGGCCGCGGCGTCGACGAGGCTTGTGGCGAATGCGCGTGCTCGGCCTGGCGACTCGACCAGGCCGAGTTCCTGGAGGCGTGACGCGACCTCAAGCACACCAGGCGGCCAGGGCCTCGGCTCGTTCGTGGCTGCGTCGAGAATGTCAGGCATGGTGGGCGCCCTTCCTACCGCGCCCGCTGTACCACGGCAGCGCGAGCCCGTCGTTGGCTCGCCGGGGCACAATGTGCAGGTGCAGGTGGAACACGCTTTGCGTCGCTTCCCGCCCCGCCGAGGTGATGATGTTGCACGGCGGCTCGGCGAGCTCCGCTGCGGCACGCATGGTGATCGCCGATACGGCGGGGTCCTCGGCCACGTCCGCGACGTGCCGCTTCGGGATCACCAGGATGTGTCCGTCGACCACGGGGTCCAAGGGGATGAAGGCGAGCGCGTCGTCCCACTCGCGGACGACTGTTGCGGGAGCTGTTCCAGCGACAATCTGGCAGAACACGCAGGATTCAGGCACGGCTGACCCCCGTTTCGTCCACGACCTCTACCTGGGTATCCAGCGGGAGCTGGTCAATGAACTGGGCGTCGCCGAACCGGGCCTGCTTGTCAGCGAGCGCCTCCAGCGCGGCGCGGGCTACCTGCTCCGCCTCGGTGCCGGACAGGGCGATCGGCCGTCCCTCAGCGGTTGCGGCGAGAGCCCGTTCTTCAAGGTTGAGACGCACCTGCTGGCGGATAGCAGCCTCAGCAGCTCGGAGGGCGGTGGCAGGAATCTCAGGCATTGGTCTTCCCCTTCTCGATCTCGTCGGCGGCAGCGAGCAGCACCGCAACGATGCTGGTTCCGTCGATCAGGCGGGGGTGGCGGTCGATAAACCGGCGGGTGGCAGGTCGCCAAGGGTCGTCGTCCTCGGTGAGCGCCCTGATCTGCCGGACGACCTCGCGGCGTTCGTGCTGGCGAACCAGCTCGCGATACCTGCCTGTCATCTCCGACGTCAATCCGCATGTGTCACAGGAAGCCACGTCGCCGGTCCAGGTGACGTCCTTGTGGGCCTTGTTGAGGCACGCCCAGAAGCGGACACGAAGATTGGCGAAGAGTTCAAGGAGATCCCACTCGTCCTCAGGGACGTCAGACATGCTCGCCTCCTCGTTCGGCGAGGGCTTCAGCCACGGTGTGGCCGTTGCAGGTCATGTTGGGGGCGACCTGTTGAGCGATGGCCAGCGCTGTGTCCATGTCGAATCGGTGCGTGGCCAGCCAGGCGTCTTCGCGGTTAGACGGGGAGGGTTCGTAGTCCTTGACGCCGTTGGCGTCGTAGGCGTACGGCCCATCCATGACGGCCCACAGGCCGCGCCCCCGGTACTCCACGGTGAGGGTGTAGTGGCGGGCGTTGATGTCGTCCTCGGGCAGGCATGACACGTCGTACCGAGTGGGGCGAACGAAGACCTCGGGATCAGTCATGGTCGCCTCCGAACAGGCGGCGAGCGGCCTCTGCCGGGGAGGCGCCGAGCAGGTCCACCTCCGTGGCGAGGAGGCGAAGACGGAGGGCTTCGGACTCCTCGCTGAGCTTGGCCGTGTCCTCCACTGCGGGGAGACGCACGTGGATTCCCTCGCCGGAAGTGGGTGGCGCCGACATCGCGGCCAACACCTCGGCGGGCGGCGCTACGGGCTCGACGCGGGGCGTGAAGTCCAACTCGGCGCGGCGCCGAGCCAGGCGCTCCCACAGCGCTTCGAAGGCTTTCCCAGGGAACATCGGTGATCTTGTCCTTTCGGGGTGAGGCCCGCCCCACAGAAGGGGACGGGCAGGGGAAGGTCAGTCAGCGACGAGTTGGCGCACCTCGTGGGCAGCCCGTTCGAAAGCGAGGCGCCGTGCACGGTCGTCGGAAGGGCGGGCATCTCGGGCAGCGAGGAGTTCCTCGCTGCGGGTGTGCGCGCGGTCCCGGATCGCAACGAGCGCGGCCTGGAGCTGGTCCCGCGCGGCGCGGTCGGCGTTGTGCTCTCGCTCCTGGGTGGCAAGTCGCTGCGCCAGCTCGGCGACGGTGGCTACAGCGGTGTTCCGCTCGGCGCGGAGCCGGTCTCGCTCGCTCTCAGCCTCGCGAAGACGCACGAGAACGCTCTTCATGCGTTCGCCCATCCAGGCGGTCAGGTTCAGGCAGTAGAGGTCTTCGCCCTGACCCGGCTTCGGGTGCTCATGGGCTTCGCGGTCAAGCACGGTCTCCGCGAGGTGGTCGATCAGCTCATCCGTCGCGGCTCGGTTACCGAGGGCGGCGAGCTGGGTGCCAGTGGGGGAAATCAGTCGATCAGCGGTCAAGGCGCTTCTCCTATCGGGGGTAGGCCCGCCCTCACCCGAGGGCGGGCGAAGGTCAGGCTTCGTCGACGAGGTCGAACCGGTCGTCGATGCTGGTGGTCATGCGCGGGCTTCTTCTGCGTGGAGGGCGGCGCGGAGTCGGCTGCCGATCCAGTGCCCGACCGGAGGGCTGACGGCGTTGCCGAAGCCGTCAACCTGGTCGCGTGCTGAGCCCCAGACGGTGAAGGTGCCGGGGCGGCCAGCGAAGTCGACGTCGAAGCCACAGCCTCGGCCGACCTCGTGCGGGCCCATCATGCGGAAGTAGCAGTCTTCGAGCTTCAGGGTGGCGAGGACCTCGCGCCATTCGGCGTGGGGTAGTTCGGTACCGTCCTGCTCGTGCCAGCCGGAGAAGAGCATGCTCTGGGTGATCGCGGATCCAACGACAGTGCCGAGTGGGTCGTCGAGGCCGTGGGCGCGGTACTTCGCCTCGTCAATCGACCCGTTGTTCTTGATGGTCCCGGCTGCGGTGAGCACGCCGGGGGTCTGATCGGACGTGACGGTCGGCATGGCTTCGGCGTGCGACGTTGGGGTGGTGTTCTTCCGGAACGGGAGGACACCGGTAGAGAGCAGCGACAGGGTCTCCGAGCCGCCCTGTGTGGGGAGCGTCTCGTTGACGCCACGAGGTGCGCCCTGGAAGTTGTTCACCGCGAGCAGGACTGCCTTCTCGGGCGTGCTCGTGACCTTGTCCATCGGCCGGGTGATGTGCTGGCCGTCGCCGTTGTGACGATGCGCGACCATCACCTGTTTGGTCACCATGGCGGCCGGGGGCGTGCGCAACGCCTGAGCCTTGGCCGGCATGAGCACGGCGGGAAAGTCGGCGAACCGCTGCCTGCATCGCTCAGCCCTGGCCATGGTGGCTGGCGCGAGCGGACTGAGGACGATCTCGCCGGTCTCCTTGTCCTTGAACTCTCGAAGCGGCTTGTCGCCGATCTTGATGCCGAGGTTGGAGAGGTCAAGCGCGTGCAGCGACGGCGCGAACGGAGGCACCACGAGGCCCCTGCATGAGGGGCACCGATACTCGTACTGCTTGCCGTAGCGGACGCTGCCGGTGGGCGGGATCCCGGTCTTCCAGGTCCACACGGCTTGCACGAGGGTGTCGCAGAAGGAGCACCACGACTCGGGCCGGTGGTCGAGGTCCGGGGTGGGCAGGTGCTTGTCCCAGAAGGCGATGTAGATCCGGTCTCGGGACTGTGGGACGCCGAAGAACATCGAGTTCAGGTAGAGGACACGGTGCTTGTAACCCAAGGTGCCGAACTGCTTGATCCACCAGCGGAAGGTGGAGCCGTCGCCATACTTCTTGCCCTGCGCCGCCGGACCCCACGAGGTGAGTTCGGTGGTGCACTCGACGAGGATCATCCGAGGGTGATGCTGCGCGGCGTAGTGGAGCACGCAGTTATGCACGATCACCCCGTCGGCGACGAAGCTGTGGTCCTCCTCGACTTCGATGTCGAAGACCTCGGCCTCGTGGCCCTGGTTAACCACGGAGCGCACGGCGCCAACGCACCGGCCGTCGATAGTGGCGATCGTCGATGCGCGCCGCTGCTCAGCCATCCACTGCACCACCCACGTTGGGCGGGTGGTGCCAGTTCGGCCTTCGATGCGCCACGGCCTGGACGTCCTGCATCCCAGGGTGGGCCGGTAGCCGAGGGTTTGGAGCAGCAGTTTCATCCCCACGGCGAGCCGACGGCTCACCGTGGTGCACGACCCCCGTCGGCCGTCCAGCGAGGAGCAGCCGTCGGCTGACAGGTACCCCTCTACGAGCGCCTTCCGGTGCTCGATGTCCATGCTCAGAGCCCACGACGGGATCGTTTTGCCGTGGGCGAGTTCGCCGAAGTGAGTCATCAGCCAACGGGCGAGCGGTCCGCTGCCACGCAGTTCGTACTGGACGGTGGTCGCGGTCTCGGTCGCCCGCGCGTCCCATCGGCCGTCCAGTTCGGCTCGCTCGGCGTGCCCGCAGCAGATGCCGACCATCTCTCCGGACGGTGTGCAGTGGCGGATCCAGCCGTCGCCGAGCCACCGTCCGACGGTCCACCAGAAGTGGTCGCCGTACTCCCAGCCTTCGGGTGGGGCCGGAACGGCGGCGGCCGGGAACTCGACGGGCGACTGCCAGGCGTGGCCGACGAGGTCGCCAGCAGGGGTCCATGTCTCGTCCGCGCCGAACGTCCAACCACGGCTGCTCAGCGTCGCGGGGCGGGTCAGGAATTGGTGGTTGGCCGTCACGTGCAGGGCAGTGTGACCGCGCCCCTTCACCGTGACGATCGGGGCGCGGCGCGACATCGTCGCGGTCACGCGCCGCCACCGGTTGCGGTGCGTCAGCACCTCGTCCCCGACGGCCACCTGCTCGATCGGCACCATGCCCCGGCGTGCGACGACGACCGTGCCCGCCGGGAAGCAGTTCGCTGTGGCGCGGTCGCGTTCTGACCTGGTGACGCGTTCGTTGAAGTCAGGGTCGTCGAAGTCGAACAGCGACAGGCCCTGCGCGTAAGCCTTTTGGGTGTTCGCAACCGAGTGATTAGTGCAGCTCACGCCTGCGACAAGGAGGTCAGCTGGGGGAAGGTCTCTGGCGGAGTGGTAGTCGGACGATTCCGGGTTGATCAGGTCCGCAATCCAGTGCTCGGCGTGCGGGTGGTTGGCCTCGTGGACCTCGACCTTGTAGGAGTTATGGTTCGCCGCCATGATCGTGGTGAATCCCGCGAGCTCGATGCCCTTCGTGAGGCCGCCGAAGCCGGAGAACAGGTCTACGGCGATGAGCTCGTCGTGGCGGAACCGGCGCCGGCGCACGGCGGGGCGATGTGTCGCAACACGGCGCTGTTGCGAAGGGCGGCGACTCACCGAGACTCCTTCCGCGGAGCGTGCAGGCTGCATCGGCGGCGGTCGAGACCGTATTGCCGCCTCAAAGCCGTCAAGACGAGTCCCATTTGGGTCCTTTCGTGCTTGTTATTCGTTCTGGAGTTCCCATCAGGATCAAAAATGGGAACTGGCTGACGATCTGGAAGGCCGTAGAGGTCCGAGACAAGATCGAATCCGCAGGCCCTCAGTCGTGGACCCGCCACCCACCTACGCCCGCGAGCGACGATCCTGGATGCCCTCTCGGGGCTCTCCAGCCCCTCCGGTCACCGCACCCTCGTCCGTGTCTTGCCGCACACCCGGCACCGCTCGGTGATCACCCGGCCGATCGCCTCGATGACCTCCCACCGGTGGAGGTGCATCAGCCCGACGCCCCGGTCTCCCCGCCCTGAGGGCGGGCGGAAAGGGCGGCAGCGCCATGCACAGGGCAGTCCGGATGCGCAAGAGCAACCCCGCTCCCCCGCACAACGGTGATGTCGATGCCGACCTCATGCGCGTAGAAGCAAATGCCGTTGCAACTCGGCTCAGAGGCGGGGATGGGCTCGACATGGGTGAGGCCGATGCCTCCCGCGTACCCCTCGACGGAGACCACGGGAGTGCCGGACCCGAGCACCCACGCCGGGGTCCGGGTACGGGAGGCGCGGCCCTCACCCTCACGCCAGCCCGGCCAGTAGCGGACCGGAGTCCCAACCGGGTGATCCGCGTTCCAGGCGACGGCGCCGTCCCGGTACCAGCACCAAGGCTTCCCCGCCTTCTCGGGGGCGCTCACGTGCTTGCGGGGGCCGCCGGATCGGCACAGCCCGGAGTGGCCTTCCTCGTGGGCGCACACATCCCCGTGCTCGCTCACCGCCCCACAGGCGGTCCACGCTTCAGCGGTGCTCACCGTGCGAACACCTCGCCGCCGTTCTCGGCCGCGGCCTGGCACGGCCACTGCGACACGCTGCCCTCGTCCCAGCAGACCGCGCAGACCCACAGCTGAGGGGTGCCGCTCTCCGTCCACTGCGGGACGTGAAAACGGGCCGGGAGCTTCTGCCGCTCTTCCAGCGTCTCCGGCAGCTGCTCGTAGTAGGGCTGGTCAGGGGCTTCCATGAGGATGGCGCGCACGTCCCGCCCGACCTCGCGGCGGTGAGTTCTGACCAATTCCTTGATCGCGTGGGTGACGGTGTAGCTGCGGTACGCGTGGGACTCATGCTCCGCAACAGGCTCGACCAGGACAACGTGGCCGTCGTCGAGCGAGTTGGAGACGATCATCTCCAGGTCTTCGGCGCAGGCCGTCGTGGGATTGAAGCGGCCATCGGGCCAGGACAAGCGGGCGACCGCAGGTACGGACTCGGTGTGGTCCTCGTTGCGGCAGTAGACGATCTCGGGCGTTTCGGTCATCGGGGATCTCCTTCGTTGATCTCGGTGGGGGTGGGGTGGGCGTAGACGACCGGGCCGCCGTCGATGCGGGCCCGCCGCTCCAGCTCGCGGGCCCACCCCTCGTCGGAGTTGCGCTCCGCCACCGTCCGGGCGATCGCGGCATCAAGCGCGTCCTGGGCGGCCTGCTCGCGGAGCCGCCCGTACTTCGCCTCCAGTTCGGCGAGGCGGGCCAGCGCTTCGGCGTCTGGCACGAGCGGGGCCACGTCTGCGGACAGGACGCTGTGCTCCAGCGGGAACCGCACCCACCCGATGAGCTGATCGGTCTGCCCTTTGGCGCGGCGGCCGACATCCAGGCGGGCGTTGCGCAGCTCGCAGAGCCGCTGCCATGCAGCCTGCTGGTCGGCCGTCAAGCCGTCGTGCCAGCGGGACCGGTCGAGAGGCTTCGCGGGCGGCGGCCACGGCAGTTGCCTCTGGAGCCGCTTGATCTCCGCCGTGAGAGGCGTCCGCACCGAGGCGGACAGGCTCACGTGCAAGCGGTCCATCTCGGCCACCTCGTCGGCGGTCAGGTAGTGCTCGGCGCCTTCCGGCACCCTCTCCAGCGGCATGCACGCCGTACGGACCGACCGTTCAGCAGCAGCCGCCCACTCCTCACGGGAAGGCCAGACGCGGGTCACGGGGTCTCCTCAGCTTTCCGATCTTGGATGGGCGGGTCCGGTGGTCCCGGCTGCGACAGCAGCCGGTCCAAAAGGGCGATCACGGCTTCTCCTCCGTGTCCCCAACCTGGGGACAAACAGGGACAGGGTCAGGCGGTCCGGGACGGTCGAGCAGCCTCCGCAGGATCAGCAGCAGGCACCGGAAGTCATCCGCCCACACAGGTTCCGTCCGCGGGTCCGGCTGTTCTGGGCGCATCCGCTCGGCCTCCAGTGCGGCGAGGCGCTCGGCCAGCTCGTCGGTCGGCGCGGTCACGGGATGTCCCCCGTCCGCTCGGCGGCTTTGAGGGCGGCCGACCCGTCAGCACACGCCTGCTTCGCCGCGGCGAGCGCTTCAGCGTGCCGCTGAGGGTCCCCCACCACCCGCGGGCCCGGCCGTTGCGGGTCCAGCGGTGCCGGAACCAGCTCCGCGGGGCGGGCCTCCGGGTCGACCACCAGGCGCACCAGGCCGACGAGCGCCTGGGGCCAGGTCTGGCCGTGGACCTTCGCGTCCACGAGGGCGGCCTGCACGTCGGCCGCAACCCAGTCGCGCCGGACCGCGACCGCCAAAGCGATCAGCTCCGAAACAGCGGCGAAGACTTCCGGCCGGTCGTCGGTCTTCGTCATGACGGCCGCCTGCTCAGGTCGACGAGCTCACCGGGCGCAGTCCACCCGGCGTCGAGCAGGGTGCCGACAATGCGGCTAGCGAGCGCCGAGGCGGTCAGCTCGACCGGGAAATCCGGGAACGCGTCCGGGTTGAGCTTGCGGCCCTCGATGACGTTGGCGTGGGCCTCGATGAGGACCCTCACGCTCATCTCGGCGAACGCGATCGGGGCGTAGCCCAGCTCGTAGGCCTGCTGGGCGAGAGGGCTGATGTCGGTCATGCGGTCCTCCGTTCCGGAGTGAGTTCGGGGTGGTCTGCGAGAACGAGGCGAGCGACAGCGATGGTCAGTGCTTCGCCTCGTGGTGAGTCGCGCCCCTTGGCAGCCGCTTTGGCTCTGATGGCCTCGGTGTAGGCGGGGATGCGGGACAGGACCTGATTCACGATCTTGAAGGCGGTTGGGTAATCAAGATCGGCCGAAGGCTCGCAGCGTTCGGCCGTCTCTCCTTCCACCTCAGCGCCGTACGGAGAGAACCCCGAGTCTTGGCTAGGTGATTGGCTAGGTGCATGGCTAGGTGGGGGGCAACTGTTGCCGGTGGTTCCGGTAACAGTTGCCGGTGGTTCCGGTAACAGTTGCCGGTGGTTACCTCCGGGTAATGGATTTTCCGGGGCGTCGCCCACAGGGTTCTCCACAGATTCGGACCCGTTTTCCACAGGACCACCGGCAGGAGATGCCGGTGGGGCACCCTCCGAACCACCGGCATCTGTTGCCGGTGCCTTGGTGCGCTTCTGCCTCGTCTTCGGCGCGGGCGGAGCCATCTCCTCGCCGCCCTGAGTGATCCGGCGGCGCTTCGGATCCCACATCGGCACCCGGCTCTCCAGGTCCTCCGGGAAGGTCAGCCGGTACTCGTCCGCCTTGTCCCGCAGCCCCGTTGCCGAGGCGTGGAACGTCCGCACGATGAGGCCGACCTCACGCAGCTTGGTCAGCGCGTCCCGAACCGTCCGCTCCCCCAGCTCGGTGTCCTTGATAAGCAGCGCCTCACCAGGACGTACATCAGAGCCATCCGAACTGGCGTAGTTCGCCAGCGTGTAAGCAACGAGCTTCACCGTGGACCCCAGCAAGCACCGGGCGACAACCGTTCGCCAAGTCAGCGGGTCCATCGGTTCCAGCCCGTCCGGGAGCGCGCTCATGAAGTCCTTCGAGAAGTACTGAGATGGGATTTCGGATCGGAGCGAGGCGGCCCGCCGCGAGCAGGCCGCCCCGCCGGGGTGCTACTTCAGGCGCTCCCACTCGATGACCTCGTAGCGGCCGAAGCCCTGCGAACGGGAGGCGCCGATGCCCTGCTGCTCACCGGTGAGCCAGAGCATCGCCCACTGCTCGTCGGTGAAGTCGTGGTCGCTGACGACGGTGAAGGAGACTTTGGCGTTCTCCACGTACTCCTCGTACTGGATGCCGCTCCCCCGCCAGGTGTGGACGAAGCGCTGCACAATGCCGGTCGGCTCGCTGACCCCCAGATAGAGGCGGTCTTCCAGGACGAACACGTGCTCGCTGATGTAGCCGAGCAGCCCCTTACCGGTCATGCCCCATTTCTTCAGCGGCAGCTTCCCGGCCGCTCCGGCGACGGAGGCGGCTTCCTTGATGGCGGCCTTGGCCTGGCGCCCCTCGATGTAGAGGCCCTTCTCGTCGCGCTTGAAGCCATTGAGGTGCTTAAGGGAGTCGACTTCCTTGGCGGCCTCTTCGGCGGTGATGCCTCGCTCGACCATGGTGGTGGCGACGGCCTCGCGGATCAGGTCGTCGCGGTCGCTCAGCTTGGTCTTCAACCATCCTTCGGCGACCTTCGGGTCGCTGGGGGTGCCGCCTGCGATGGTGCCGACGAGCAGGGTGACGGTGAAGCGGTGGGGCCAAGCCTTCTGGCGGTACTCAGCGAAAGCGCTCATGAGAGCGGTCCTTTCTTGTAGTTCTTGATGACCTTGGGGTGGGTGGTCGGGGTCGGAGCGGTCTGTGGGGGGACGGGACGGGTAGTCGGTGTGGGGCGAAGAGGACAGGCGGGCGCTGGGGCGGGCGGGGGAGGCACGTCGGGCTGAGAGGACGGGAGCGGCCTAGTTCGGGGGTGGGATGGGAAGTCGGGTAGCAGGGGGTCGGCGAGTAGAGGTGCAGGTACGGGTAGTCGGGCCGGGATGGCATGACGTGGGCTGCGGCGAGGGCTGGGAAGTCGTCGGGGGTTGGGCTGGCGGGGGGCGGGACGGGTTGGCAAGGACCGGTGAGGGTTGTCAGCGTGGAGCGGAAAGTCGAGACGGGACGAGTCGCGCAGGAGATGAGTGGGGCGGGGTAGTCGGAGCGGCGGGGTGAGGGATGAGGAGTCCTGGGATGAAGTGGCGAGGGAAGTCGGCGTGGCTTGGGTAGACGGGGCACGGCGGGAGGCGGGAAGGCGGGGGAAGTCGGGTTGGCTCTGTGGGGGTGCCGGGCTGTGTAGGGAAGTCGGGTGGGGCTGGAAAGTTCTGGGACAGCCGGGGATTGGGTAGTCGAACTGGGACGAGGAGTTGGGGGTTGGAGTGGGCCGTCGGGATGGGGGAGCGGGGACGGGAAGAAGCGGGCAGGCGAGGGCTGTCGTACCGGGGCGAGCAGGCGAGCGGAGGCGGGGGAAGTCGAGCTGGGCGGGGACGCGGAGCGAGTAGGCACGGGGAGTCGAGCAGGGCTGGACTGGGCGCAGGAGGGATGGCGCGGGGCGGAAAGTCGGCAGGAGTGGGGCGTGCTGACTTGTCACGGGCTGGGGAGGGATGTCGATTCGGGATGGGGAGCTCTGCGGCGGAATGACGTGGGCAGTCGTCGGGGGTTGGATAGGGCCGATGAGGCACGGGGAGGGAAGTCGAAGGGCGCAGGGAAGGGTGGAGGAGGCCTGGGTTGTCGGGCAGGGTCGAGTCGGATTGATCGGTGCGGGTAAGTCGGGCGGTGCGGAGCGGGTCGTCATCGGGGTGGGTAGTCATGACCGCGTCTCGCATCACTTGGTGAACGAAGCCCACATGGCAGCGAGCTGCTGCTCAGTGAAGTGATCGGCCACGGTGCCGTCGCCGACCTTCTTCGCCAGCGCTTTGAGGAACATCTCGTGCATCGCGGCCTCGCGCTTCGTCTGCTCGTAGCCCGCGGCAACGAACAGCAGGTCGTCGGCGGTCATGTCGGCTAGCCGCTTCCTGGAGCCGTCTTCGATCACGAACGGCATCACCAGGAATGACGTCAGCGCCTGTCCGTTTCCTACTTGGAACGACTCGGCCGCCTCAGCGAACGCTGTACGGCGGGCGCGCTGACGGGTCACCGAACGAGTCGAACGGTCTCGGTCGTTGATCGCCTGCCACACGAAGTGCTCCGCCTGCTGGTCCAACCAGCCGTACAGCAGCCCCGGATCAACGGCCCTCAGCTTGCGGACGATGGACTGTGCCGCGATGGGCGAGGAGTAGGGACCTCTCGCGGTCTCAGCGTCGATCACCCTCCGCATCTCAGCGACATAGTTGCGCTCTTCGACTGGTTCGAGGCGTGCTGGTTCTGCCACTTCAGGAGCTCCTGTCGCTCGGACGTTCGATTCGATAATACTTACATGACCTCATGATGTCACATCATGAACTTGCCTTATGATGTAGGGGCGGGACGTGACCGCATGACCTGACCGTGCGACCATGGAGACGTGACTCCGGATGAAGAGGCAGAGATGATTGCGGCCCTGATCAAGGCGGCGCGGGCCGACAAGCGCGCCGAAGCCGCCAAGGAGCGCGCCCGCCTCACGCTGCGCGAGGTGATCCTCCAAGCCGCAGCCGCCGGCATGGGCACCACGAAAATCACGCGAGCTATCGAGCACCGCTACGCCGAGGGGCATGTCTCGCGCATCGTCAACGGCAAAGCCTGAGCCGCCGCTTCTGGTTCTTCCGCTGAGCCTTCTTCTTGAGTCCCTCCCCGAGAAGGGGAGGGCAGAGAAAGGCCTGGTCATGACGCCTCCTCGCTCGGCCAGCGGCACACCTTCGCCGAGGTCTTAGGAGCTCCCTCGGCGAGCAGGCGGTCCCGGAGGAACTCGGCGTCGTTGCGGTCGTCGTAGGGGCCGATGAGGATGACTTCGCCGGGGATGGTGGCGTGGAGGATCCGCACCTTGCCGCTGCGCTCGAAGCGGACCCGGTACGGCTGCCACCAGGTGACGGTGTCGGGGGCGTAGAAGGCCAGGTGGATCTCGTTGAGCTCGACGGCCCACGCGGTTGGCGCCTTCAGCGATCGGGGCGGCTTGGGAGCGAACAAGGCGAGTTGGTTTGCGCCGAACCCTGGGCCGCTCATGACGCCTCCGCCCAGTGGTTCAGTTCGTGCCAGGCGGCGAGTTCCCGTAGCCGGGTAAGCACTCCCGTCGGCTCAGCGGCGAGGAGATCGATGCCGCACTCCTCGTGCGGGCACGGCATCGACAACCTGCCGTCGACCACGGTCACCGTGTACGCGTCCAGCGGGGCCGCCGTGTGGGCGACGGCAGCAGGGTTGAACCGGTAGCCGACCCCGTAAAAGCTGGTGATGTAGCGCGACTCGTCTGCAGGGTCGCCAAGTTTGACGCGGAGGCGGCGGACAGCTGGAGCGACTCTTTGCGGAAGCCCAGCCCATGTACCACTGAGGTGCTCGGCCAGTTGTTCGGCTGCCAGCGCTGTGCCTGCGTGCTCGACGAGAACGGCGAGGAGCTGGAACTCGACCGGCGACAGGTGGATGAACCGGTCGCCGAGCATGACTCGGCCGGTCTCCAGGTCGACGTGAACGAGCGCGAGCGGCCGGACACCGAGGTTGGTGTACAACCCTCCTGCGCCCCTGCGGGGTCCCGAGATCGTCACGGGGTCACCTCCACAATCTCGATCCCGGCCTGGGCTGCTCGGCGCATGCAGTCCCGGGTCCCCAAAGAGCGGCCCTGAGGGGCGGCGATGACGAGGTCTGCGCCGAGGGCGACCATCGCAGCGTTGCGGCGAGGTCCTGCTCCACGGCCGGTCGCCCAGTCGGCGGGGTACCGCTCCACCTCGACTCCGTTGCGGCATGCCCAGGCGTCAGCCAGACGGTCGGCGCCGCGGGCGTGGCCGTGAACAATGACGATGGTTCCGCCGAGGGCGACGACATCGTGCCAGGTGTCGAGGAGCGCCGCCTCGAGGACAGCGGCGTCAGTGAACCGTCTGGAGCCGGTGACGAGGATCCGGTAGATCACGCTGACCTCCGCTCCAGGTGAGCGGGGAAGTCCTCTAGCAGCTGGTAGTTGGCGCGCAGCTCGTCGAGGGGGAGGGTGGCGGTGCGGGTCCACGATTTGTCCGTCTGGTAGTCCATGCCTCGGGCGGCGTCGTCGGTGACGTCGGTGACGATGAAGCGCCGTGAGAGCTCGGCACGGCGGGCCCAGAGTTGGGCGCGGCGGATGGGGCCGGTGAACGGCTCGGTGGGGGCCGCGGGATGGTGCGCGGCTTCGACACGGTCGGCGCCGCGGCGCAGAATGGCGGCCTGCCGGATGTGGACGTCGGCATCGGCGGGCTTACCGGCTTGCCGAAGCATCTCGGCTTTCGCGTCGTGGATGTCGGCGCGGGCGCGCTGTGCAGCCAGCCACGTTGCTCGTTGAGCGGGGTCGCAGGCGAGACAGGTGGGGCCGTGAGGCTGGTGGTGGGTCATGCTGCGGCCTCTCCTGCCACCGCCGTCTGTGCAGGGATCACCAGGACCTCGTAGCCCGCTACTTCGAGGTAGCGCTGCACGCTGGCCAAAGTCGGGCCACGGCCAGAGCCGGGACGCCAGGCTCGGGCGCGGTATTCGAGGAGACTGGCTCCACAGGTGGTGAGGCAGAGTCGTCTGGACAGTGCGAACCCAGTCAGTCCCGCCGCGGCACGTAGCTCCCCCAGGCGGGGCAGCGCGTTCAGCAGGTCGCACACGGTCCGTTCGGCCCGGACGACGACGATGCGGTGGTGAAGGAACGCAGCGTAGGCGGTGACATCCGTCACGCTGGGGCTGTGGAGACCGGCCTCCCACCCGTAGACGGTGTCGAGGCGCACGCCGATAGCTGCGGCGGGGATGCGGCAGGGAATGTCGCGGTCGGTGCGCAGCTGGCCGAGCCGTTGCGGGATGGAGATGGGCAGGGTCGTGATCATGCGGCCTCCTCGGGGAGCGAGGCGGTGTGCTGGGGTGCCCGGCCGCGGGTGGCGGCTGGGCTGGTGGGAGTGGCGCGGTCAGGCGCCGCTGCCTCAATCAAGACGC
>NZ_JBFBCE010000141.1:0-15251 GCF_040689595.1 Streptosporangium sp. NPDC051023
GTCCGCCGCGCCGTCCGCGGCGTCGGGCGCGGCGGCCGGCGTGCCCGACCGGATCAAGCAGGCGGGTGTCATCAACGTGGGCACAACCCTGCCGAACCTGCCCTACCTGCTGACCGACTCGGCCAACAACATCACCGGGGGCATCACCCCCGACGTCGGCAAGGCGGTCGCCGCCAAGCTTGGCCTGAAGTACGACATCAAGAACGTCGCCTGGGAGGCGCTGCTGCCGGGCGTCGCGGGCGGGCGGTACGACATGGCGGACGACGGCATCTCCGACACGCTGGAGCGTCAGAAGATCGGCTACTTCGTCGACTACATGCAGTCCTCGCAGGTCCTGGTGACCAGCAAGGACAAGTCGGCGACGATCAAGACGCTCGACGACGTCTGCGGCAAGAAGGTCGCCGCGATCCGGGGCACCACCGACGTGCAGGTGGTCAAGGACGCCGCCAAGAAGTGCACCGACCAGGGCAAGCCCGCCGCGGAGCCGGTGGAGTTCCCGACGGCCCAGGACTCCGACCTGGCGCTGCGCTCTGGCCGGGTGGACGCCGAGGTCCTGGTCGCCGAGACCGCCAAGTACGCCATCAGCCAGGGGTCGCCGATCGTGATCGTGGCCGAGGGCTTCGCACCGACCTACGTCGGCATGTTCGTCGCCAAGAAGGACAAGCAGTTCGCCGACGCCCTCCTCGCCGCGATGAAGGAGCTCAAGGCGGACGGCACCCTCGACAAGATTCTCGGTGGGTACGGCCTCAAGGCCATCGATGAGCCCGGAATCAACCTCGCCACGTCCTAAGTCCGGTTTCTATGCTCGGGGTGTGAGTCAGATGCTGCCGATGCATGAGATCGAGGTGCCGGTGCCGATGGGCCTGTCGCCCTTCGCCGTCGGCACCTTCGACGAGATGGGGTCATGGTCGCGGGCCGCCTTCCCGCACCGCCACGTGTTCTACGAGATCCTCTACGTGAGCGCGGGGAGCGGCACGCACACCGTCGACTTCAGATCGTCCCCCATCCGGCCCGGCACGATGTACTTCATCGCGCCGGGGCAGGTCCACCACTGGAACTACGACGTGCCAATGCAGGGCACCCTGGTCCTGTTCACCGAGGAGTTCCTGCTGTGGCAGGAGGAGCCGCCCTTCTTCCACGGCCTCAGCGAGCACAACGAGCTGTCCCTGCCGCCCGAACAGGCGGAAAGGATGACCAGGCTGCTCGCGCTGATGTGCGAGGAGTATCAGGGCCGGGCGCCCGGCTTCGCCTCGATGCTCCAGTCGTACCTGCAGATCCTGCTGGTCACCGGCGGGCGGCTGCTCGAGGCGAGCAACGGGGGCGAGGCGGGCACGCGCTCGTCCGTCCTGGCGCGGTCGTTCACCAGACTGGTCGCCCGGCACGTGGTCGACGTCCGGTCGGTGAAGGCCTATGCCGACCAGCTCGGGGTCACCTCCGGGCATCTGGCGGAGACGGTCAAGGAGGCGACGGGGCGCAGCCCCGGCGAGATCATCAGGGATGCGCTCACGCTGGAGGCCAAGCGGCTGCTGGCCCAGAGCGACCTGTCGGTCGCGCAGATCGCCAGGTCACTGGCGTTCGAGGACACCTCCTACTTCAGCCGCTTCTTCAAACGCGAGGCCGGTGTGACACCAGGGGACTTTCGTCGGGAAATCCGGGAAAAGTACCATCCTGGCCATGCTTAGTCTCTGTCTGCGCAGGTCAACGCCTCCTTAATGTGAGGGAAACCCCGCATTAAGGAGGCCGTATGGCTGGCACCCATGAACACCTGTTCGTCCGTGACATGGTCCGTGAGGAACTGCCCAACGAGGGCGAACTGGCGTACGGCGAGGTGGAGAAGGGCACCAGCGGCGCGTTCGCGCTCATGAGCGGCTGGCAGGTCGATCCCAGTAAGATCCACATCGCCTACAGCTGGATCTACGAGGTGCCCACGCCGAACCCGTACGTCCTGGAGCACACCCACCCCTACGACGAGGTCCTGATCTGGATGGGCAGCAACTCCGAGGACAAGAACGACCTCGGGGCCGAGTCCTGGATCGAGCTGGAGGGCGAGCGCTACACGATCGACACGACCACGGCGCTCTACATCCCGGCGGGCATGCGGCACTGCCCCCTCGGTTACGTGCGGGTCGACCGGCCGATCTCCTTCATCGCGTTGTCCCTCAACGGGGAATACGTGTCCTGATGGATGAGATGGTGTCGGTGACGTACGTCTCCGCAGACGACGTCGAGATGCTGGTGCTCGTGCTGCCGCGGGACCTGACGGCGGATACCGCCGTCGTGGAGCGTCTGAGGGATGTCGTGAGGGACGCTGTCACCGACATCGTCACCGACATCGTCTCGGCTGCCGCGACCGGCCCCGGCGGCGGCCTCCTGCCGCGCATTCGGGCCTATATCGACGACAACCTGGGCGACCCGGGCCTGTCACCGGAGACGGTGGCCGCGGCACACCACATCTCCACCCGCTACCTCTACAAGCTGTTCGCCAGGCAGGGCATCTCGGTGGCCCGCTGGATCAGGCAGCGCCGTCTGGAACGCTGCCGCATGGACCTGTCCAACCCCAGTCTCGGGGGCAGGGCGGTCGGTGAGGTCGGCGCGCACTGGGGGTTCGCCGACTCCTCCTACTTCAGCCGGGTCTTCAGGGAGACCTACGGCTGCTCACCCAGGGCCTACCGCCACGGCCGCGTGGCCTCCTAGCGGCGGCGGAACAGGTCAGGGGGAGGGCCTTCGCGAACGGGCATGGGGCGCGAAGGCCCTCCGAACGGCGGGCACGGGCGCGGGCAGGGACCGCGCCCGTGCCCGCGCCCGTTCACCGCGCGACCGCCGGACATCTCCCAGCCGCTCAGTGGTCTCGCGGCCCGGAGACCGTCAGACGGGCAGTACCCGCAGGGCGGGGTGGTTGATCGAGTTCAGGTACAGCTTGTCGGTGCCGTGCTCCTTCTCCAGCTCCAGGACGAGCCGATAGCGGTAGAGCCCCGGCCGGGCGTCGCTTATCACCGCCCCGGCCCAGTAGTAGTAGACGGCGGTGTACTGGTCGCGCATCCGGTCGGGAGCGCCGTAGATCTTGAGCTCGGTCATGATCCGGCGTTCGGCGACATCTTCCTCGTCGCCCTTCTCGATGTCGAGGAAGACCAGGTTGTTGATCTTCGGCATCGGGGGCCAGGTGCCGTCAGGACGGCGGTGCATGTCGATCGGGCGGATGATCCAGTTGATCACCTGCCCCTGCTTGCAGACGGTCTCCAGATGGTCGCTGCCCTGCCCGACCCCGCCGATGCTGTTGTCCATCATGTAGAGGCAGCCGTCCAGGGACTTCGTCGCGGCGGCCTTCTCCATGTCGACGAGGGTCACCACGTTCAGCTGGACAGAGTTGAGCTGGCCGCGATCGGCGAAGTCCGTGGCCGCGTACGTCTGGGTCATCGGCCTTCCTTTCCTTCGGCGGCGGGACCGGCCAGGGTCGGCCTGGCGGTGGGGGTGAACGGCGTGTTGACGATGCCGAGCAGGAACGAGAGCCGGTACGGGATCGGTTCGGTGAGGTCCTGCTTGACCTCGGCGGTCCAGAACACGATGTCGGTGCCGGGATAGACCTTCCGCGTTGGCTCGGCGATTTGCGGGTCGATCTCGATGTCGGCGAGGGCCACGTAGGTCTCGCACTCCAGCGGAAGCACGTTCCACAGCAGGGTGTCGCCCTTGCGCACCCGGCTGCGCAGCGCGGGGGTACCGAAACCGGTGGACCCGGCGGCCTTGTTGGTGTCGTAGAGGTAGAGGTTGTCGTCCAGGTTCTCCGACGACAGCGCGGCCACGGGGTCGACCACCGCGGTGATCGTCACGGGCCGGACGGGTCGGCGTTCTGGCTGTCTGCTCCTCGGGGGCATGTGGCTCCTCCGCTCGAAAATGCTATGGCTTGGACAGGGTCAGCCGGCGGCAGGGACCGGCGGGAGGGGAAGCACACCCAGTCCGGCGCCGGTGAACCCGTTGCGCTTCGGATCACTGGTGATCTTGAGGCTGGACTCGCAGGTCAGGTCAACGGACTCCCAGACCAGCTCGTCGTTCCGCTCGACCAGCTCGTGCAGCTGGACGTGCACCGTGTACGGGTAGACCCCGGGCCTGCTGGTGTCCACGGTCGCGGCCCAGTACCAGCCGTCGTAGATCATGTCGGGCGACCCGTACTGGGCCGGGTAAATGATCTTCTCGGTGACGGCCTGGCCGGTGATGTCGGTGATCACCGGAGCCGGGTAGTTGTACGCGTCGGGGCTGCTCGTGGCCTTGCCGGTGACGTCCAGCAGCTTGGTCGGGGTGAGGCCGCGCCCGCCGACCGGCTTGCGGGCGCGCTTGCTGACCCGCTGCTGCAGCTGCTTGACCTCGGCCTCGGTCGCGCCGCCCTCGGCGTTGAACGAGGCCAGCTCCTCCAGCGCGCGCCGGTCGGCGGCGCGCGCCTGCTCGGCCAGGTAGTTGCGCGGCACCGTCGGGGGGATCGATCCCAGTGCCGCGGGCAGCCAGTTCAGCACCTGCTCGGTCGCCTGCGACCCGTCGAGGAAATAGGTGCCGGGGACGATCGTCACCAGTTCCTCGGTGCCCACCCCGGCCGAGCCGAGGAACTTCATGTTGTCGAACCAGTACGTGTTGCCGTCGAGTGAGCGCGTCCGAAGCGCGTTCTCGACGTCGAAGAGCACGATGATCCCGTGTTGCTGGGCCATGAAACCGCCTTTCGCAGAACGTGGCTCACACGCGCAGCAGCGCGGGCGAGTCGATGTGCAGCACGCTGTTGGGTCCTTCGTGGAGCTTGAGGGAGAGCCGGTACCGGTACGGGACACCGGGCGTCATGTCGTAGGGCACGACGCCCTCCCACACCAGCAGGTCGTGGTTCTCGTGCCCGTTGGAGCTCGTGGCGTCGACCCCCGTCGGCACGGCGCCGGCCGCGAGAACGGCGGGCTCCACCGGGTACGGCGGCACGGCGCCGGGCACCGGAACGGCGGACTCCGCCGGGTACGCCGCCGCCAGGTCGGCCGGGGACGGGACGGGCAGACCGGACAGGAACTCGATGGCCTGGATCTCGACCGGAGTCTGTACGTCTATGTGGATGGGCGTCCACTGGACGACCTGTCCCGGGACCACCGCCGTGACGAGGTCGGGGGTCCCCTGGTGCTGGCTCCCCGCTGTGCTGTCGTCGACCAGCGAGAGGTTGCCGTTGTGCAGTGTCCGCTCGGACAACGCCCCGACGGCGTCGACCATCACGACGATGCTGACCCTATCTTTCATCGATCCTCCCTTGTCGGATGTCATTCGGGCGTACGGGCCACCAGGTGCTCAGCCCCGGTCCCTGACCAGCGGCGTCTTGCCGACGGTGGTCCGTTCGATCTGCGGTGAGGAGCGCGGCACGAACACCAGCCGGAACTGGTACCCGATCTGCTCGATGGCCGCCGCGTTGGCCTCCCGGTCGTTGAAGAGCGACAGGGAGCTCGGCAGCGCCTGGGTGAACAGCCGCCGCGTCCCGCTCGGGCCGAGGGCGTGCTCGACGGCCGCGGCCGTGCCCTCCGCGTCGTCCACCGCCGCGAGCAGGGTGAGGGTCCGGTCCTCACGGTGGTTGTGGAACTGGACGTCGTGCGCGACCAGGTCCAGGTCGACGCCGGTCGTCGAGCGCAGCCGCCCCCGCAGGGCCGCGTAGGCCAGCGTCGCCGAGTACTGGCTGTCGTTGAGGTGCAGCACGTCGGCGGTGCGCCCGGCGAACTCGAATCGCTCGGCGCGCAGCCCGGGCCCGTCCAGGGCGGGGCGGCGGATCATCCGGTCGCCGAGCTTGAGCCGGAGGAGCGGTGTCTCGTCGGCGTGCAGCCGGGTGACGACCAGCTCGCCCTCCTCGCCTTCGGCGACGGCACGGCCGTGCTCGTCCACGATCTCCACCAGGTGCAGCCCCGGCACGGCGGAGAGCGCAGGCGAGGCGTGGTCGAGCTGGAGCCCGACGCACTCGGCCTGGGTCGCGGCGAAGTAGCTGAGGATCGACACGTTGGGGAAGAACGCCTGCAGCTCGTCGCGCTTGCGCTGCGGCAGGGAGCCGCTGCCGTACATGGCGACCCGGAAGCTCGCCCTGGCGTGCGGGGACAGGCCCGCGCCCAGCTCGGGCAGGATCGCGATGCCGGCGGTGATGCCCATCAGCGCCTTGTGGCCCGGGTAGGAGAACATGTGCTCAAGCACCGGCCCGCTCACCGGTCCCGCGCCGATGTAGTTGACATCCGGGACGTGGGCCAGGACGCCGCCGACCATGGTCCCGCTGCTCCACATCTGGTAGTCGGCCAGGGTGGTGAACAGCCAGCGCGGCGCGGGGCCGTGCAGGTAGCGGCTGAGCTGGTAGGCGCCCATGAACGCCCCGGAGATGCGGTAGGTGTCGCGCAGCTCCCGCAGGGAGTACACGATCTCCAGGGGCATGCCGTCACCGGTGCCGCCGCTGGCCACCACCTCGAACCCGCCGCGCTCGAGCGGCACGACCATCCCGGCCCGCGCGCCCATGAACATGTCCCGCTGCACGGTCTTGTCCGACAGCGGGATCCGCTCCCACTCGGACATGTCGGCGGGGGCGTCGCGAATCCCGAAGTAGTGCAGCCGCTCGCGCCACAGCGGGTTGAGCAGGGAGATGCGGACGAGCTGCTGAAGCCTGCGGAACACCAGCGCGTTCTGGAGGTCGAGCGGGGACTCGCAGTACGGGATTCCGGTGAGCCGCCCGCACTCCTCCAGCTTCTCCGCGAACGACGGCAGCCGGACGACGTCGTCCACCGAGCGGGGCCGTAGCTCCTCCTCGGGAATCAGCCGTGCCGTCAGCTCCGCCGAGGCGCCGATGTCCAGATCCATCATGGTCATGAATGACTCCCGTTCCGCTGGTTGTGCCGGACCACGGTGCTCGCGCGCAGCACTCGCTGCCCGATGTCCCTGATCTCGGCGATGAGCATGGCCAGGTGGTCGGTGTCGATCAGGTGGTTCATCACCACCACGCGCAGCGCCGCCACGCCATCGATGTCGACCTTGGAGATGAAGAAGCGTCCGCCGTCCCGGATCCGGTTGCGGATCTCCAGTTGCAGCCGGTGCACGGTCGCCTGGTCCAGGCCGTCCGGCAGGTACCGGAAGCACAGGATGTTGGACTCCGGCTCGTGCGCCACGGCGAAGTCAGGTTCGGCGGCGAGCATCCGGTGCGCCTGCCGGGTCACCTCGCACAGCCGGTCGATCTTCTGCGCGAACAGCGCCGGGCCGTAGACCGACCAGACCGTCCAGAGCGGCATGATCATCGGGCGTTTCGTGCACTCGAAGTTCTTGTCCGCGCTGTCGTAGGCGCTGTAGATGTCCGGTTCATCGTCGAAGACGTAGCTGGCGCGCTGCCGGAACGCGCCGCGCGCCGCCGCGCCGTCGCGGTAGAAGAGCAGCGTGCACGGCGCAGGCATGAACAGCATCTTGTGGGCGTCCCAGGTCAGCGAGTCGGCCTGCTCGATGCCGCGCAGCCTGTCCCGGTGCCGGTCCGACAGCAGCAGGCTCGCCCCGTGCGCCCCGTCCACATGGAGCCAGAGCCCATGGCGGCGTGCCACGGCCGCGAGTTCCTCCAGCGGGTCGAAGGCACCCATCGAGGTGGTCCCGGCCGAGGCCACCAGGCAGAACAGCCGAAGGCCGCGCCGTCGCGCCTCGTCCAGCACCGGGCCTGCCAGGTCGGGGCGGATCCGCCCGGCCTGGTCGACCGGGAGCCGGACGATCTGTTGTTCCCCGATGCCGAGCACCCCGGCCGCCCGGGTCACGCTGTAGTGGGCCTCCTCGCTGACCGCGATGGCCGGGGGACCCGGCGTGCCGCCGGCGCCGCGCGTCCAGATCTGCGGGAAGGCGCGGTTGCGGGCGGCCAGCAGCGCGGTCAGGTTGGCCAGGGAGCCCCCCGAGGTCGTCACCATGGTGAACCGGTCGCGGTCCCAGCCGATGAACCGGTTGAGCTCCTCGGCCATGAGCCGTTCGGCGACGCTGGGGAGCTGCCCGGCCTCATAGAAGGAGGAGGGCTGGTTGACCACCGAGCCGACCAGGTCCATAAGGCTGGCCAGCGGCACCACGCCGGAGAACTGCCGTCCCATGTAGCCGGGTGAGTAGACCGGGATGCCGGTCCCCGTGTACAGGTCGACGATCTGGTTCACCCGGTCGGCGTCGAAGTCGGCGATGTGCTGCCGTTCCGGGGTCATCAGCCCTCGCGCGGCCTTCAGCAATACCGCCGGATCAAGGAGGTCGAGTCCCCGGACCGACCGATCGCCCAGATACGCCGTCAGGCGGCTGACGATGTCCATGGCGCCGTCGTGGAAATGTCCGGGGTCGAAGGCCGCGGTGAGGCCCGGCGTCGGTGACCGGGTGCCTTCGTCGGCCACCGGCTCTGGAAAGGAACTCTGGACATCGGAAAGCGAACTCGTCACGGAGGGAACTCCAAATGGTCCGGCGTCGAGAACGCTCATATGGTCGCGCCAGGGACAAGAATCAGGGCATGGTGAATTTGATTCCCGGGCGACCGCATGAAGGTTCTCGCGAATAGATGCGTGATCTGCGGTGATGCGTCGATCGAGAAAGAGGGCTCCGGCGTGCACGAGACGGCATTCGTGCCGTCGCCGGGCCGTCCCGGCGGGTTGAATCGTTCCAACGCCGGGAGAAAAAGTCGATCGATGATAGTTAGAGATGGTGTGAGAAGGCCCTGTTTCCCCCTGTTCATGTTCCGTTCGGGCAGTTCGAGTCGTTCCAGCGACGATGTCGCCGATGATCAGGATCCGAGGGAGACCTGTCGCGGGCGAACCGCGATGAATTTGATCCGACTTTTATCTGCCGTACGTGTTGGAACGCCTGTCACGTAGGTGACCTAATCATTGATCGCTAGTGGGACGCAAGTCCTCTGATGCAGATGGACTGGCAGATTTCGGCCACAGTTACGCATGGTGATTGAGGTGGGAAGATGCGGTGTGAGTCCCGGTTGTTTTCGCGCTTATGAGTTTTTTTCACGAACCTGGATTAAGCTCGGCATTCGAGGCCGCCGCCTCGGTTGGCGCTCCTATTAACAGGACATTCTTGTTGTGTGTGGCTGTATTCGCCGACACGCGGTGGCGGGCTCGACGGGGCGACGCGCGGCTCTCCCGACGCGCGGCTCTCCCGAGGTGCCGCTCTCCCGGCGTGCCGCTCTCCCGAGGTGTCCGCGCCGGGAGGGGACGCCTCGGATGCGCTCGGGCGATGCCCGGCCCGCCCGGCCCGCTCGGCCAAGGCCGACACCGGCGGTCCACGGAGCCGGGTGGTTTCGGATGCCGTGGCGTCGTGCGAGAAAATTTCCTGGGAGGCCGTGTCCATCCGGCCGGGGTCCGTTCGTGGTGGTGGTGTACGGCGGGCCTGCCGTACACCGACTCCACCCAAGAGGAGACCACCGTGAAGTACATGCTGCTGATCAACGCAGGCACCGTCGCCGAGGACGACCCGTGCACCGCCGAAGACTGGATGGCCTATGACAGGACCGTTCGGGAGTCGGGCATCTGGGTGTCCGGCGAGTCGCTGGCCGACCTGGTGACCGCCACCACCGTGCGCGTGGGCAGGGACGGCGCGCGGACCGTGACCGATGGGCCGTATGTCGAGACCCGGGAGGTTCTGGGCGGTTTCTATGTGATCGACGTGCCGGACCTGGACGTGGCGCTTGACTGGGCCGCCCGCTGCCCGGGTGCGCGTGGCGGCGGGTCGATCGTGGTACGCCCGGTCGCCGACTTCGATGCGTGACGTCGAAGCGGTCTTTCGTGAGGAGCGCGGCCGGTTGCTGGCCGCGCTCGTTCGTCGTTTCGGCGATCTCGACCTCGCCGAGGAGGTCACCTCGGACGCCATCGAGGCGGCGTTGAAACACTGGCCGGTCGAGGGGGTGCCGCCCAAGCCGGGCGCGTGGCTGATGACGACGGCGCGGCGCAAGGCGGTCGACCGGCTCAGGCGAGACCAGGCCTTCGCCGCGCGACTGGCCATCCTGCATGTGGAGACGGAGCGGATCGCGCACCTCCCGCCCACCGACGCGCACGACGACCTGCCGGACGAGCGACTGCAACTGTTCTTCACCTGCGCCCACCCCGCGCTGTCCTCGGAGGACAGCGGGGCACTGACGTTGCGCTACCTGGCGGGGCTGACCACGCCGGAGGTGGCGCGGGCCTACCTGGTGCCGGTCCAGACGATGGCCAAGCGGATCGTCCGGGCGAAGAAGAAGATTCGTGAGGCCCGCATTCCGTTCCGCGTACCCGGCGCGGACGAGCTGCCGGAGCGGCTGCCCCGGGTGCTCCAGGTGATCTACTCGATCTTCACCGAGGGGTACGCGGCCAGCTCCGGTCCCCACCTGCAACGGCTGGACCTGGCCGAGGAGGCGATCCGGCTGGCGCGGATCCTGCACAGGCTGCTGCCCTCGGAACGGGAGGTCGCCGGGCTGCTCGCACTGTCGCTGCTGGTCCACGCGCGCCGCGACGCCCGTACCGGCATCGAGGGCGAGCCGGTGCTGCTGGACGAGCAGGACCGCGGTCGCTGGGACCGGGCCATGATCGAGGAGGGCTCCGCGCTGGTGGTGACCGCGCTGAGCGGCGGCCCGCCCGGCGTTTACGGCGTGCAGGCCGCGATCGCGGCACTCCACGACGAGGCGGCGGACCTGGCCACGACCGACTGGCCGCAGGTCGTGGCCCTGTACGACGTGCTCCTCGCGCTCGACCCTTCCCCGGTGGTCGCGCTGAACCGGGCGGCGGCCGTGGCCATGCGCGATGGGCCGGAGGCGGGCCTGGCACTCCTGGACGGGCTGGCCGGCGAGTCACGGCTGCGCGGCTACCACCCTTACCTGGTGGCGCGTGGCGACCTGCTGCACCGGCTCGGCCGCCTCCCCGAGGCCGCCGCGGCCTATCGCGTGGCGCTCGATGCGGCCGGGAGCGAGCCCGAGCGCACCCACCTCCGCCGCCGCCTGGCCGCCGTCGAGGAGTTCTGAGGAATTTCGCGGGTGGCTGTCCATCCGGCCAGGTCCGGTTCGTAGCCATGCCGTACGGCGAGCCCGCCACACCCGGCGCGGCGACCACCGCCGGTCGCGAAAGGATCCACGATGACCGCCATTCCCGAACCCGCAACCTCCCGTCTCGAAGCCACGACTTCCTCCGTCCGCGGGGTCACGCCGCTGCTGCTGGCCTGCGGTACGGTCGCCGGATTCCTGTTCCCCGTCGTGTCGTTCGCGCAGGCCTTCACCCGGACCGGATTCGACCTGCGGCGGCACGCGATCAGCTCCCTCGCGCTCGGCGACCTTGGCTGGCTGCAGACCGCCAACTTCGCGCTCACGGGCCTGCTGGCGTGCGCCTTCGCGATCGGCGTACGGCGGGTCGTCCGTCCCGGCGTGGTGGGGACGGCCGGGCCGATCCTGATCGGCGTGTACGGCGTGGCGATGGTCGGAGGCGGGTTCTTCAGGCCCGATCCCGCGCTGGGCTGGCCCGCCGGAGCCCCCGCCGGGCTGCCGGATCACCTCAGCACCGGCAGCGCCATGCACACGGTCTTCGGGGCGATGGCGTTCATGTCGCTGATCGTGGCCGGGCTCGTGTTCGCGCGGCGGCCCGCGAGCCGTGCCTGGACGGTCCACAGCGTCACCAGCAGCCTGGCCACGTTCGTCCTGACCGTGCCGCCGTGGAGCCAGGACAGCGCCAGCCTGCGCTTCGCCGCCGGCGCGGTGCTCATCTCCTCCTGGCTCGCCACCCTGTCCCTGCGGCTCAGGAACCACTGATCGAGGCGCACTTCCGGAGTGGCCGCCCACCTCGCAGCGGGTTAATCCGATTGCGAGGTGGGCGCGCGGTTCCTCATGCTCACAGGGATGACCGTTCCATACCGCCAGATCCGTGCCGTCTTCACCGATGAGTCCGTCACCGTCTACCAGGCCTACGACCCGGCCATCGCGGACCCGGCCGTCGCCGCGCAGCGCTTCGTCCCGCCCTTCAAACGCGAGCGGATGACCTGGATCAAGCCGTCCTTCCTGTGGATGATGTACCGCTGCGGCTGGGCCGCCAAGCCCGGTCAGAGCAGGGTCCTGGCCGTTGACATCAGCCGGGAGGGGTTCGAATGGGCGCTTGAGCACTCCTGCCTCAGCCATCCCGGAGACGGCGAGGATCACGAGGTGTGGAAGCGGCGCCTGCGCGAGAGCCCGGTCCGGATCCAGTGGGATCCCGAACGCGACCCGCACCACAACGCCCTGCCGTACCGGTCGATCCAGGTGGGCCTGTCCGGCGAGGCCGTCACCCGCTACCTCGACCAGTGGATCCTGAGGATCACCGACCTGACCGGCCAGGTCCACACCATCCGGCGGGCACTGCGTGACGGCAGGGACGTCACGGACATGCTTCCCGTGGAACGCCCGTATCCCCTTCCCGCGGAACTCGCCCAGTCCATAGGCATCTCGAACACCGCCGACCTCGGCTGAACGGAGCCGATCCGGCCGTTGCCGTTGCCGACGTCTTCGGCGGGCCGGTCCGGGGGCGTGACCCCGTTATGGCATGTGAACGGCAGGGTCCCGACTTCTTCCCGACAGTGCGTTGGTATATTTACCGACAGTGCGTCGGCAAGATTGGCCGCGTGCCGTTTCCATTGCACGGCGAAGCCGTCCCCGTTCCCTCGGTGAGGCGAAGCCGTTCTCATCCCCTCCCTGAAGGAGTGTCATGTTCCTTGCCTGGCGCGAACTGGTGTTCGCGCGTGCACGTTTCGGGCTGATGGGAGGGGTGGTCGCACTCATCGCCGTCCTTGTCGTGCTGCTGTCCGGCCTGGCCTCCGGCCTTGTCAACGACGGCGTCTCCGGCCTTCAGCGGCTCCCGGTCACCGCCTTCGCCTTCGCGCAGGGCACCAAGACCGACTCCGCCTTCTCCCGCAGCTCGATCGAGCTCGCACAGGCGGACACCTGGAAGAAGCGGGACGGCGTCGCCGACGCGGCCCCGTTCGGCAACATGCTCGCCAACGCCAAGGCGAGAACGGCGGGCGGCGCCGAGATCCCGATCGACCTGGCGCTGTTCGGCGTGGATCCCGGATCCTTCCTCTCTCCCGAGGTCTCCTCCGGAGCCCGGCTCGGCGCCGACCTCACCGGGATCGTGGTCAGCCAAACCGTCCTCGACGAGGGACTGTCGATCGGCGACACCGTCACGATCGATCGGCTGGGCACCCGGCTCACGATCGTCGGCACCACGGGCGACCAGCGCACCTTCGGACACGTCGACGTCGCCTACATCCCGCTGCGCGCCTGGCAGCGGATGCACGCCGGCGCCGGACCGGCCGACGAGGTGCGCGAGAGCGCCTACCAGGAGGCGACGGCCGTCGCCCTGCGTCTGAAGGACGGAGCCGGTACGGACGCCGTCCTCGCCGCCGGTGACACAGCGGCCGGCACCACGAGCATGATGCTGAAGGAGTCCTACAGCGCGTCGCCCGGCTACACGGCCGAGACCTCCACGCTCACGCTCATCCAGGTCTTCCTGTACGCGATCTCCGCGCTCGTCGTCGGGGCCTTCTTCACGGTCTGGACGATCCAGCGCAGGCATGAGCTCGCCGTCGTGCGCGCCATGGGCGCCTCCACCGGCTATCTCATGCGCGACACCATGATCCAGGCGGCCGTCATCCTGGTGACGTCCACCGCCGTGGGCTTCCTGGTGGGGGTGGGCGGGGGCGCGTTTCTCACCGAGACCCCCATGCCGTTCGCCCTGGAGGCGGCTCCCCTCGCCTTCGCGGCCCTGCTCCTGATCTTCCTCGGTCTCGCGGGAGCCGCCACGGCGGTCGGCCGCGTCGTCCGTATCGACCCGCTCACCGCCCTGGGAGGAAACCGATGAGCACGCACTCCACACTTCCCGAGCGGCAGATCCCGTCCGGGGACCCCGAACGGGACGGGCTCCTCCTGGAGGGCGTCACCCTGCGCCTGGGCGACGGCGACGCGATGGTCACCGCGCTCGACGACGTCCACCTGGCCGTCGCGCCCGGTGAGCTGGTCGCGATCGTCGGCCCGTCCGGCGCGGGAAAGTCGAGCCTGCTCGCCGTCACCGGCGCGCTCACCACGCCGCAGAGCGGCCGCGTCCTGCTGCACGGTGTCGACGTGGCGCGGGCGAGCGCCAGGGAGAAGGCACGCCACCGCCGAGAGAAGATCGGCTTCGTGTTCCAGTCGGGCAACCTCATTCCGGCGCTCACCTCGGCCGACCAGCTCCGCTTCGCGCTCGACGTCGCGGGCGTGCGCCCGCAGGACGGGTACGCCCCGCTCGACCTCCTGGAGCGGGTCGGCATGGCGCACCGGGCCGGGCACCGCCCGCACCAGCTCTCCGGCGGCGAACGCCAGCGGGTCGGCATCGCCAGGGCGCTCGTCACCCGCCCAGCCGTACTGCTGGTCGACGAGCCAACCGCGGCGCTCGACCGCGCCCGCAGCCACGAGATCGTGGAACTGCTCGCCCGCGAGACCCACGAGTCCGCCGTCGCGACCGTCATGGTGACGCACGACCACGATGTGCTCGGACACTGCGATCGCGTCCTGGAGATGGTGGATGGGAAACTGTCCGGGTAAGGAGACGCCCACGAATGAGGAGTGCCCGTGCCCCGCATCCAGGCGGCGACCCTCGCTGAGCACCGCGCCGCCCAGCACCGGGCGCTTCTCGACGCGGCCCGGGCGATCCTGGCGGAGACCGGCAGGCCTCCCACGCTGAGCGGCGTCGCCGCGCGCGGCGGGCTCGCGCGCCCGAGCGTCTACCAGTACTTCCGGTCGGCGGAGGACCTCCTCGTCGCGATGGTCGAGGACGTCTTCCCCCGCTGGTCGGAGCGGGTCGCGAAGGCGATGGACGCCGCCGCCGGTCCCGGGGAGCGTGTGCTCGCCTACGTGCGGGCGAACTTCGAGCTCGTCGCGGAGGGAGAGCACGCGCTCGCCACGGCGCTCGCGGAGGTCGCCCCGAGCGACACGGTCGCGGAGAAGACCCGCGCCATGCACGGGCAGCTCCTCGAACCGCTGGTGGAGGCGCTGCGCGACCTCGGCGTCGACGACGCGTCGTCAACGGCGGAGATGGTCAACGCTGTGGTGCACGCCGGGTCCCGCATGATCGAGTCCGGCGCCGGCCCGGAGAACGTGTGGGAGTGCGCGCGGGCACTGCTCGAACCGTTCGCCCGCGACGCGGGATAGACCCCCGTGCGGTCACGCGCACACGTGGACGATCCGCAGCGAGCATCCGCGCCGCACGGCGTCGTCGGCGGCCCACTCGACGGCGGCCTGAGAGGGAGGCGAG